>CAZCRJ010000254.1:0-4865 GCA_964501015.1 uncultured Roseivirgaceae bacterium
TAATTATAAAGTTGCCCGTATTGGGTTTGTTAATAAAATGGACCGTGCTGGTTCCGATTTTCTTGGTGTTTGTAACCAGGTAAAAGAAAAATTGGGAAGTAAAGCGGTAGCGCTTCAATTGCCGATTGGTGCAGAAGAAAATTTTAAAGGCGTTGTCGATTTAGTATACAACCGTGCCATGATCTGGAATGAAACGGATAAAGGAATGACCTACGAAATTGTTCCCATTCCGGATGACATGGTTGAAGATGTTAAGGAATATCGTGAGAAATTACTTGAAGCTGTTGCTGAGGTTGATGAATCACTGATTGAAAAATATTTTGAGGATCCAAATTCTATTTCTGAAGATGAGATTCTTAAAGCGTTGAGAGAAGCAACGATCAGCATGAGAATTGTCCCAATGGTTTGTGGTTCATCCTTTAAAAATAAGGGTGTTCAAACCATGTTGGACTATGTGATGGAATTGTTGCCATCTCCAATGGATAAGGATAATATAATTGGAACTAATCCTGACGATGAATCAGAAGTGGTTATTCGGCCAGATGCAAAGGAGCCATTCGTAGCACTTGCCTTTAAAATTGCCACCGATCCCTTTGTAGGTCGTTTATGCTTCATACGTGCTTATTCCGGTATTTTGGAATCAGGTTCCTATGTATATAACACACGCTCAAATCAAAAGGAACGCATTTCGCGGGTATTCCAAATGCACGCCAACAAGCAAAATCAGATTGAAAGATTGAATGCTGGTGATATTGGAGCTGTGGTTGGATTTAAAGACATAAAGACAGGTGATACCCTGTGTGACGAGAAACGCAAAGTTGTATTGGAGTCAATGGTATTCCCCGAGCCGGTTATTGGATATGCTATCGAACCTAAAAAACAGGTTGATGTTGATAAGCTTGGAATGGCTATCGCGAAATTGGTTGAAGAAGATCCTACACTCCGGGTTAATACCGATCAGGAAACCGGACAAACTATCCTTCGCGGTATGGGTGAGTTACACCTTGAAATTATCATCGATCGTTTGAAACGGGAGTTCAAGGTTGAGATTAATCAGGGTGCCCCTCAGGTAGCGTATAAAGAGGCGCTTACCAGTACTATTGAGCACAAAGAAGTTTATAAAAAGCAAACAGGTGGTCGGGGTAAGTTTGCGGATATCGTATTCGAAATCGGACCACGTGATGATGGAAAAGAAGGGTTGGAGTTTGTAAATGATATTGTTGGTGGTGTAATTCCTCGTGAATTTATACAACCCGTACAAAAAGGATTCGAGCAAGCCATGGTTAATGGACCACTCGCTGGATATCCGATTGATTCAATGAGGGTTAGGTTATTTCATGGTTCTTACCATGATGTTGACTCCGATTCATTGTCTTTCGAATTAGCAGCGCGTATTGGTTTTAGAGAAGCTGGTCGTAAGTGCAGTCCTCAGTTGTTAGAGCCCATAATGAGTGTGGAGGTTCTTACTCCAGATGAATTCACGGGTTCGGTAACAGGAGATTTGAACAGAAGACGAGGAGTGATGAAGGGAATGGATACACGTGCCGGGGCTCAAGTAATTAAATCTGATGTTCCGTTATCAGAGCTTTTCGGTTATGTTACAGATTTAAGAACCATAACCTCTGGTCGCGCTTCCGCTACATTGACATTTGCACATTATGCACCTGTACCGAAGAACCTGGCCGATAAAGTAATTGATGAATTAAAAGGCGCTGTTGCCGCAAAATAATATCTAAAAGACGTTTAGATCATGAATCAGAAAATCAGAATAAAATTAAAGTCGTACGATCACAATTTGGTAGACAAGTCTTCTGAAAAAATTGTACGTGCCGTAAAAGCAACTGGTGCCATAGTAAGTGGTCCTATTCCTTTACCAACAGAAAAGGAAAAGTTCACCGTTCTTCGTTCGCCACACGTTAACAAAAAATCACGTGAGCAATTTCAGCTTTGTACGTATAAGCGTTTGGTAGATATCTACTCAAACAGCGCCAAGACTGTTGATGCCCTGATGAAGCTCGAACTTCCCAGTGGTGTAGACGTAGAGATAAAGGTGTAGTCAACACTCTGACAAGTTATATTGAAAGCCACGCTAATTTTAAGCGTGGCTTTTTAGTTTAGTTTCCTATGGAAGTATAATGAGTGATTAGGTAATAGATCGGGATGGGCAATTTTCACTAAATCCAGAAGAACCAGATCCGCCCTTAAATATCCTAACTCCAGAAACTCACTTCCACCCTTCGCTCCATGGCGCGCATCATAGCTGAAGACATTTCCGGTTTGAAAGGGTTTGAAGGTACTGTACCGGATGTCCGATGCCTTCATTTCGGGAAGTGATTTATAGGAGGCAACACCTATCCAATAATCAGCCTGGTTGGCTTTTTCATAAACTGCTTCGAAGCTTAATTGAATAAAGCCGTTCGAGGGATTGTCGGACCATATGTATTGGTAACCTGCATCCTTAAACAGGCGGGCAGCGTAATTTTGTCCTCCGGGTAAAAACCATGCATCACCATATACAACACCACTGATAACACTGGGTTTATGCTCTACTACCCTGGTGCGTTCCATTGTTTCAAGGTAGGACCGTTCAATCGCATTAAAGACGGAGTCAGCCATGTTCTCCAGACCGAAAAACAATGCCATAAACTTGATCCACTCTGCTCTTCCAAGGGGGTGGTGTTCGAGGTATTCGGAATTTAGTACAACCGGTATACCTAGTTCTTCTACCTTCTTAAATTGACCATAGTCGCTGCTGAGTGTATAGCCCATTACGACATCTGGTCCAAGTGAAATAAGCCGTTCTATGTTCATACCTTTATCAACTCCTAAGTCAACAATACTTCCATTATCTATTAATTGTCGGGCCTTTTCTGAACTGATATAATCAAGCATTGGAAAGCCCACCAATGCGGAGGTTTTATTCAAATGATCAAGTAAGGGGATGTGGGTTGTAGAAGTACATACTATGGTAGAGATTGGAATTCGAATAATTTTAGTGTCTATAGCATGATCTGGAATTGGCGCGCCTTTCTGAATTAGCAAATATTTATGGCTTGCTGTTGCACCCGGATGCGGATATTTTACTTCAACATGAAGGTGATTGTTTTGACGTGTAACAACAAAGCCCTGGGCATACTTCAGGTGTAGGGTGTCAATTTCTATACTACCCGCTTCACGTGATGACGGAGTCGAAACACATCCTGTAATGAACAGGTATACGATGAAAAACAAATGTTGGATTTGGTTCATGCGGGATCATGAATGCTTTAGTGACTTCATCAATGTATCAAGTAATTGCTTCGCGGCATTTGGTGCTGAAATTGTATTTTTCAGCACCTGGTTTTCGAGAAACCTCATCTGGTCAGTAATGAGCGGAGATTTAGTTATGTGTGATTGTACCAGGGAATGAAAGTATTCCTGCATCCAATCCACTTTTTGTTGTTGTCGATTTTTTTCGAAGTACTGATTTTTTTTTAATTCGGAGAAGAACTGTTGAATGGTTATCCATACTGTATCAATACCTTCTCCGGTTAATGCAGAACAGGTAACTACTTTTGGTTTCCAACCAGAGGGCTCAGCACGCAACAAGTGAAGTGCATGTTGATATTCGGACTGGGCTTGGGTAGCGTTCAATTTATTATCGCCATCCGCCTTGGTAATGGCAATGGTATCCGCCATTTCAACTATTCCCTTCTTTATTCCTTGTAGCTCATCACCAGCTCCAGCTAGCATTAACAAAAGAAAGAAGTCGACCGTTTTTTTAACCGCAGTTTCCGATTGTCCAACACCAACAGTTTCTACAATGATCATATCAAATCCGGCAGCCTCACACAAAAGAATGCTTTCTCTGGTCCGTGTGGTAACACCACCCAGCGCTTCACCAGAGGAAGAAGGACGAATAAAGGCCATAGGATTTTTTGATAATTCCTCCATACGTGTTTTATCACCCAGAATGCTTCCTTTAGTAATTTGGCTACTTGGATCAACGGTAAGAACCGCCACTTGCTTGTGGTGTTGGTCAATACAATACGTTCCAAAAAATTCGATGAAGGTACTCTTTCCAACACCGGGCACACCAGTAATTCCAATACGTATAGAATTTCCAGTGAATGGCAGAATCTTATCCAACATTTGTTCTGTCAGTTCCCTGTCTGACGGAAGTTGACTTTCAACCAAGGTGATTGCTTTCGCCAACACCACGCGGTCACCGTTGGTAATTCCTTCACTATATTCCCCTATGCTTAGTCTTGATTTCAACCTTATGGGATTAGCAATTAGAGTGTAAATTTCTAAATTTACCTAATACACAAAGCAAAGCCATGAGAAAATTCATTTTGGATTCAATTTTCGCCACAATGTTTGTGTTTGCCATATTGTGGGGATTGCAAGGAGTTTCAGAATTAAATTTATTCGATGCACTTGATCCCATTTCACAAGCACTTGAAGATACAGAACTTACGGATTATGCCTTTTCAACCCTTCGGGTTGAAGATCCTCCCATTGATACCAGCATCATTATTGTTAATATCGGAAAACTTTCTCGTGAAGGGATAGGCCGACAAATAGAGATTTTAAGTTCCCTGGAGCCAAAAGTCATCGCTTTAGATATGATTTTTTCATGTAATGGAAGATCAATTGATCCGATCAATTGCCCCGAGGCTTTTGATTCTGTTGGAAATACTGCACTGGCAAACGCTGTCAAGAATACCAAGAACATGGTTATGGCTCATAAGCTATGGCAAACAAGCTTTGTACGGGAAAACCAGGACACCGATGTTATGGATTCCATTGAGCTTTCGGTTGCCGATTTTAGGGTAGGTGCTTATGAAGGATTTGTAAACCTGGTGACGAATGCTGAACATCAG
>CAZCRJ010000255.1:0-4848 GCA_964501015.1 uncultured Roseivirgaceae bacterium
TGTCGCGCTTTTCGCGAAAGGGTGGGTTTACTTTATAGTTAGTATCAAAAGTTGCCGGCATACGATCATCCAGCAAGGCCTGATACGCTGCCACATCACACGTAAGCTGTACGGATTCCTTTACACTTCTAATCAACGCAACTGAACGGGCTGTGGAGAGTTTACTCATGTGAAGTCTTCCTCCGGCATACTTCAATATGTCGATGTTACGATGCGTAGCTACTTCTTCCGCCAACCGGGGCATTCCTTTTAACCCCAGTAATGTACTTTGCAATCCCTCGTGCATTTGACCAAATTTATTCAGCCAGATATCTTCAGGATGATCTACCAGAAGGCCATTAAATTTCTGCAGGTACTGTAGTGCTTTCAGAAAGATGTCGGTATTCCAGATCGTATTCAATCCATCCGTGAACGCCACCGCACCGGCTTCGTTCAAATCAATCATTTCAGTTAGTTCTTCACCCTTGTTGTTAAGGGTAACAGAAGCCATCGGATGAATTTGCACCAATCGGGTGTCATTGTTACGGGTCAGGTACTTAATATCGTTTTTCGTCTGGATACTGGGCACCGTGTTGGGCAGCACCGCCAATTCGGTAAATCCCCCGGCAGCGGCTGCTTTTGAGACGGATTCCAGGTCCTCCTTATGCTCCAGTCCTGGATCGCCTACATATGTTCCCAGATCAAACCAACCAGGGGTAAGAAACATGCCCTCCGCCTGAATAACCTTATCAGCCGGATAATTTTTATCTCCGATTTCTGTAATGCGACCGCTTTGGATCAGTACGTTTTTGACTTTCTTGTGGAATGGAGAGTATCGATCGGAGATTCGGGCAGACTGAATGAGAATTTTCATATGCTATTGTTGAACAAAGAAACAATTTTAAAACGAATCCTTGAAGCCTTTTCCAGATTTACAAAAGCAGCCGTATTGAATCATCAATTTATTTCGCCACTGGAGTTTACCATAATACCCCAGCGTGTACAGCCCGGATTACCACTACCCAGTGATTACGGTTGTCTTCTTTGTTATTTCCAAAAACGGATCAATAAAATCTCAATCAAAAGAAAAAGAAGTGCGAGCAGTACTGCATACTTCCACAGAGGTTTTCCCAAATACCGTGCTCGTATTTCATTACCAAAATTTTCTGAATCACTGACTTCAAAGAGCGTGATGGTATCGCCTCCACCCAATTGACGCTTAACTTCAGTAGCTGAATGTTGTGCCAGTTTGGATTCCTGACTGCCCAGGTTAAACGCCAGAAGGCCCAGGGTATCGCGCCCGTTAATGGCGTGATAAAATCCTGCTTGCATGGAAAATCGCGGCAACTCCATTACGATCCGATCTGAAAGTTTTCGTTGCACCGGTATAATTTCCTGCTGCCCGGCAAGGCGTATGGGTTGCTCGCCCTGCACACTATCAAGGCGTAAGGTAATGCTGGTTTCATTCAGACTATAATACGGTTTCCAGTCAGCCTTTTTTGCTGTGGTGGCAATGCGGTACATTACCGGAAGAAATAAAAAATTGCTGGCCAGTTCATTCACCTCCGCTTGAAGCGATGAAGAAAGAATAAATAATTTACCACCCTGAATAATCTGCGAAAGAAATGGTTTTTCATTCTTAAATTTCAATAAGGCCGTGCGGTCATTCCCCCAATCAAGTATACGTTTGGCTTTTGGCAACATCAGCCGATTGGACCGTTCTTCAAACACGTTTTCAAAAAAGGGATTGTTAAAATCTGGTGGACTTAGTTCACTCCACTGGCTCTCTCCGGAAACGGTCAACGTTGGGATGGCGGTGAGGTTCTGATACGAATTTAAATCAGGAGTAGATGATGGGATTACCAATATCGATCCGCCCGCAGTAAGGAAGTTTCGCAAGGCCTGAACCAGGGATGCATCAATCCTGTCAAGCCCATTTACAATGACCAGGTCGGACTCCGGAAAAGAAGCATAATTAACATTGCGCATATCAAACGTGCGAAAGGTGAACACCTCTTTATTACCATACACCTTCTCCACTGCTGTTGCTGCAACCGCCTGTTTGATTTCAATTACCTTGATTTTTTCCGCAAAATTCAACGCGAGGTAAAATTCATTGTCGAAGCTTACCGGGTAATCATTGAAACTGATCGTAACGTTGCTGATGCCCTGCATACCAGATAGGATATCGAAAGAAGTTTCAGCCATCCCTTTACCGGCAATACTCACTGAACTTGTTCCGGATAAAATACCATTAATGGATACCTTCACCAGCAATTGATCAATGGCCTTGTCGCCATCATTTTGCAACCTAACGTGCAGTGTATTTTTTTCACCGCCTACTACAAACGGATTCTCCAGGTAAGCCGTATCAACAAAAATATTTGCCAGTGGTTCAAACGACAAGGGAATCAGGTGGAGGCGTTGCGCGCTATCCAGCAGCGTGCCATCTATTGAACCCAACGTTGAGCGCTGAAAATCGGATATCCAGAAAAGTTCGTCCTTTGCCGCAGATTGATTTGTATTATCAATTCGCTCATAGATTTCCGTGAACGTCCTGCTCACCGGAGATAACCGAACCTGGGTGAGCAGGTCAATCAATTCAGCCTTTGTTTTATAGGTATTTGAAAATGGGGCGAAATCATTGGTGATAAGTTTATACCGGGTCTCGGGCGGAAAAACATTTACAATTTCATTGGCTATTTGTATGCCTGCATCGAGCGCGCGTGTTTTCTCTCCAACTGGTACCGACATACTCAGGGAATTGTCGAGGTAAAGAATTATGTTTTGCCGTATAGATGCTTGTTCGCTTGCGGGAAGAAAAGGTTGTGCGAAGGCAAGCACCAGAAAAAAAACAAACAACAAACGTGAAATCAGAATCAGGTAATGCTTCAGTCTTCTTTTTGCTGAAGTAGCCTCCTGCACCTGCCGCAAAAAGCGGTTACTGGAGAAATAAATTTTTGTCGTCTTCCTGAAGTTAAAAAGATGAACAAGAATGGGGATAGAAAGTGCAGCTAACGCCCATAAAAAAGCAGGATAAACAAAACTCATTGTCGCAAAATACGATTAAGTAACGATGAATCAAGATTGAATTACAGGAGGAGCATAGTCCATGCGGTGGTAACCTACGGAAATGTAAAAAGCCCGGTAATCACTACACCGGGCCTCACCTGTAGGAGTATAATTACACGTGGCAGATCGTACATGTTGATCGCCTTACGAATACGAATCAAACCGGTACAGGTTCACGATGCCCTACCCACGTAAAACGCTTCACCACATATTCGGGATTGGTGAACGATGCATTGCCGGAGGGATTTCCACCCGTTACATGAAAATCGGAAAAACCGGCATTCTGGTTCATATAAATTCCACCCACCAGGTTAAAGGAAACCGGTGTTGCGGCCAGCGCCATTTCATCGGCAATTTTTTCACGCGTGGTCGGATCAGTTGTGTATGTCCCACACGAAATAGCACCATGAAGTTGCGCCATTTCCCGTGCCAGTTGAAGAGAATGATCCGTATTCTCTGTTTTTATCAGCAATGCAATCGGACCAAATAATTCCTTGCTAAAAACATCTTTATCCGATGCATCAACCTCCACAATAACAGGCGTATTGATCCGTGCATTTTTAAATTGTGGATTTTCGATTGTCCGTGTTCTCAGCCACACTTTTCCTGGAAGCTTTTCTGCTTCCGTAACCCGGGTGCAAGTGTTTTTATTCTGGATCGTTCCCAACACAAATGGTCCTGCTTTCGGATTGTCCACCAAACCATTAATGTTATCTACCAGCTTTTGAGCAAACTCATCAAATGAAAGTTTTCCATTAGCTGTTTGAATGCCATCCTTAGGGATATAAAAGTTCTGCGGTGCGGTGCACATCTGCCCGGAATACAAGGCTACGGAAAATGCCAGGTTACCGGCTACTTTATCGGCATCCATTACGGAATCCAGAATAACAGAATTAACGCCCGTCTTTTCGGTGAATACTGTTTTGCCTGGCAACGCTTCCAGGTAACTTCCAAAAGCAGAATTACCGGTAAAGTCGATCAGTTTCACGTCAGGATGTTCGGCCAATTCTTTCGTGATCATCTTGCTGAAAGTATCCGGAGCCAGCTGTATAATGTTTGGATCAAGGTTATTCTCCACCAGAACATGTTGAATTTCGGCCAGAATAATGGCAATGGGCAACACTGCGCCCGGATGCGGTTTTACAATAACCGGGTTTCCGGTAACCAAACTTGCATATACGCCCGGTACGGTATTCCAGGTGGGAAAGGTTGAGCAGCCAATAACTACCGAGATACCCTTGGGTATTGCCCTCCACTCTTTGGTTAACTGAATATTGAATTTGCCCATGGGTTTATCCCACAGAGTTGAAGTCGGAAAGCGCTGAAGTTCTTCATACCCCGATGCAATAGCCTCTAAGGCCCTGTCTGCCGCATGTGGCCCCGATGCCTGAAAGGCCATCATATAGCCCTGGCCGGTGGAGTGCATGGTGGCATAGGCAATTTCAAAAAACCGTGCTTTTACACGTTCAAGTGATTCGATTAAAATTCCTGCTCTGTCCTGTGGACTTACTTTTCGCCACACGTGGTAGGCGTGTTTCGCCCGCTCGATTAAAACATCTACCGGAAATGCCGGATACGTTATACCCAGCGGTTCCTGAGTATACGGTGATTCCTCCACGCCAACCCAACCGGATGCATCTTCCTGCTTCAGTTCTTCAAATTTTTTATTCAGGATAGTTTTGAATTTTTCCTGACCATCAGCATCGGCAGTTTCGCCATATATGGCAGGGGACGGATGTTCAGGATAGGCTGCAAAAAAGGTGCGGGCGTGCAGGGCATCAATGGCCTTGTTTAGTA
>CAZCRJ010000256.1:0-4848 GCA_964501015.1 uncultured Roseivirgaceae bacterium
TGATTGAAATGGCACCCGGTGTCGACTTCCTTGCAGGTGGTGCATTTGGTGTGGGCGGAAGTACTGCATCACGTATGCAGGTTGGCTTCCCAATTGGTTACTTCTTCGGGTATAAAACCGAAGGTGTATATCAGACGGAAGAGGAAATTGCCGCTCGCGGTGTAACACAAAGTGGAGCACGCCCTGGTGATTTCCGGTTTAAAGACATTGATGGAGATGGCAACATCAACTTCAGCGATGACTCAGACAAGATGATGATTGGTTCACCAATTCCTGATCTTACCATGGGATTAAGTATCGGTGCGCGATTCAAAAGTTTTGATTTCTCTACCTTGATTTACACCTCCCTGGGCAATGACATACTGCGCAACTACGAACGTCAGCAACCATTAGCCAACCAGCTTGATTTCACCATTAACCGCTGGACCGGTGAAGGTTCTACAAATGAAAATCCAAGACTTACCACAGCCGCCAACCGCAATGCCGTAATCTCTGATTTCTATGTAGAAGACGGATCCTTCATGCGTATCCGTAACATTCAGTTGGGGTACTCCATACCCGAGGCTGTTGCTTCAAAAATCAAGGCCACTAAAATACGGGCCTACCTCGCGGTTAATAACCTGCTGACCATAACCGGGTATCGCGGGTACGATCCTGACTTTGCAGCAGGCGGCCCAATAGGCGCTGGTATTGACTATGGATTCTATCCACAGGCACGAACCTACATGGCTGGTTTCACTTTAAATTTTTAATCTGATGAAAAACCTATTTAGAACTTCCATAATTATCCTCACATTCTCGCTGTCCTCTATCAGTTGTGATGATCTTGTTGATATCGATCCCTATTATGCACTGGATGCGGATAATTATTTTCTTAGTCCAAATGATTATGAACGTGCCTTAACGGGTGCCTACGATCTTATGCAAACCTCCTACCTGGATATGTGGATAGGCGAAATTGCCTCCAACAACTCCATTGCCGGTGGCGAAAGTGTAACCGACACAGAAGGATTGCATCAAATTGACAACATGACTCACGGTGGCTTGAACAATGAACTACGCAGCCACTTCCGCTGGATGTATTCCGGAATCGGACGTGTTAATTACATTTTCGAAAACAAAGACAAACTGCAATTTTCAGGTAAGGACCGCATCCTTGCAGAAGCTTCATTTTTACGGGCATATTACTACTTCCAGTTGGTGAAATACTTTGGCGATGTACCGTACATAACCAAACGTTTATCCATTGGCGAAGTGACCTCACAAAGCAGAACACCAAAAGCAGAAGTATATTCCAAAATTGAAGAAGACCTGATTGTTGCAGCTGCTGGATTACAGTGGACTACACCCGTGAAAGGCCGAATCACAAAGGGAGCAGCACTGGCTTTGCTTGGTAAAGTTTACCTCTACCAGAATAAATTCACAGATGCAGCTACTGTGCTTGACCAGGTAATTAATGAAGGCCCTTACGCTTTGTTTAATGACTTTGCAGGATTATTCAGGGTGGTAAACGAAACGAATAACCCGGAAACTGTTTTTGACATTGAGTATGTAGGAAGTGAAGGAGGAGGCTACGGTTGCTTTGTATGTCTGGAAGGATTTGCCGCAGTTGGGTTCCATGGTATTCGTGGCTATGAAGGACCTGTTTATGCGGATGGAAACAGCTATAATTTACCAACGCAGAATCTGGTGGATGAATTTGAGCCCGGTGATCCGCGGTTAGCCGTTGCTATTCTGGACATCGAAGCGTTTAAAGCTTCTCAGCCTAATCCGGCCGACATTAAATATGTACAAGGTGGTGGTGGACATACCGGTTATTATAACCATAAATATCTCAAACGTGCAGATGAATTAGGATTGCCAGATACCGATCTGACCAGCCCGGTAAATCACAAAGTGATCCGTTTTGCGGATGTATTGCTGATGGCTGCCGAAGCACATAACCGCAAGCCAGCCGCTAATGATGGACTTGCCTTGCAATACCTGAACAGAGTGCGTACACGTCCGAGTGTTTCCATGCCCACTTTAAATGTTTCTGGCGCTGTACTCACACAGGCGATTTACCATGAGCGAAGAGTTGAATTTGCCGGGGAGGGACTTCATTTCTTTGATCTTGTTCGCACCGGAAGAGCCGCAACCGATATTCCAGGCTTCACCGTAAACAAAAATGAAGTATTCCCGATACCTCAGGTTGAAATAGACTTAGCCGCTGCAGGCTGGGCGCAAAATCCGGGATATAATTAACCTTACCACGTAACATGAACACTATGAAAAAGTTAGTATATAGTTTAACCTGGATTATCGCCATGCAGATAATCCTTTCCGCGTGCCTGGAAGAAGATCCACAATTAGGCGCCCCCCCAACTGCAGAAGATGCTGCCTTTACTTATGCACCTTCGGCAGAAAGTGATAACATTATAATCTTCAAAGGAACCTCATCGGCCTTTCTTAAAAAGTGGGATTTTGGAAATGGAACTAAAGCAGAAGGTGATGAGGTGGTCGGCATTTATCCCAACAAAGGAACCTACACAGTTACCCTTACAGTTTATACTTCAGGTGGTAGTATCACAGCAACACAATCTATTGTGATCGCAGAAGATGATCCTACCTTGCTGGACATACCTATTTACAATATGCTTACCGGTGGAGCCAGCAACACAGAAGGAAAAACCTGGATTATTGATGCTACCCGTAACGGACATTTTGGTGTTGGACCCAATCCATCTTCCGGCCAGGGTGATGTACCGGAGTGGTACGCAGCAACGGCAAATGAAAAAGCAGGAGCCGGTTTATACAACGATGAGTTTACCTTCAAACTATCAGGGTTCGCATACCTTCAGGAAACTAATGGCGATGTATTTTTAAATACAAAATTCGCCAGCGATTTTCCAGGATCCTTCGCTAACGTAGGCGACTTTACTGCTCCCTTTACCGCTCCCACCGGTTTAACATGGTCAATTAGCGAAAGTAACGGTGCACAATACCTGAATATATCTACCGGAGGATTCATCGGATATTATACAGGGGTTACCTCCTATAAAATAGTAAGCCTTACCGAACAAGAAATGATTCTGCGGTTTGAAGATGCCAAAGATCCGGGATTAGCATGGTATCAACGACTGATCGATAAGAACTTCACCCCTCCTCCACCACCGCCACCAGCAACGTCAACCTTACCCATTGATTTCCAGGGCGCAAAACCTCCATTTAATGGCTTTGGTGGAAGCACGTACGATGTAGTGGATAATCCTAATCCAACGGGGATCAATACCAGTTCTAAAGTTGGACAATACATTAAAGGATTTGATGGGAACTGGGCCGGCATAGAAACCACCTTGAGCAGCCCGATTGATTTTTCCACAAAAAACATTATTCAGTATAAAGTGTATTCGAACGTAGTGGGAAAAGCATTGTTCAAAGTTGAAACAACTGACAATTCAACCCCGCCTGTTGAAGTATTCGCAGATGTAACGCAAATCAATACCTGGCAACTTCTCACCTTTGATTTTTCAGGAGCGCCATCGAACACCTTTAATAAATTCGCCATGTTTCTGGATTTTGACAACAACAATGGCGGCACATTTTACATTGATGACATTGAACAAGCTTCTGTTTCCGCGGCCTTAACGGAAGAAGCGCTCACCGGTGGCTCATCAAAAACATGGGTACTTAAACCGGCAGCGGGATCGTTTGGTGTTGGCCCTGCAAAAGGTAGCGATATCTGGTATCCGAATGGCCAGGATTTATCTTCGGCAAGACCCTGTCTCTTTAATGATGAATTTATATTCAAAACCGGAGGGGTTTATCAATACGACTCTAAAGGTGATGTATTTGGTGAAGCCTATATGGGCATTACGCCCGATGGCTGTGCCAGCGAAACCAACCTTGGTGCCAATGCAACGGCATGGGGATCGGGTACCCATTCCTTCACATTTACGCCAGCAACCGCAACAACTCCGGCCTACATTACGGTTACCGGAACAGGAGCGTTTATTGTATTACCAAAAGCGTACAATGGCGGAGAGTACTCATCCGGCCCACCCACTGCGAATGCATCGGTGAAGTATGAAGTATTAGACTATGTTAAAAATGGTTCAGTAGAAACCTTGTCTCTTACCATTGATGTCTCTGCCGGAGAAGCAGGTGGTGTCTACTGGAACTATGTGCTCACCAATAAGTAATTATCCCGGAGGTTATCATCGTATGATAACCTCCTTTACTATTTTTGTAGAAACTATGAAAACTATTTCTCCCCTTTTCTGGCTCCTTACCTATTGTTTAGTCGGATGTGGTGGCTCAAGCCCCGAAGTTGAGGTGTTGCTTCCTTCCAACCTGAACGTTAGCATTACTCAAAGCACCACGGTAACCGGAAAAATTTCAATTGTGGCAACCGCTACGAACGCTAATTTTTATACTATCTATTTTGGAGAAGTAGAAAATGAAACTCCTGTGAAAGTGGCAAATGGTGTGGCTGACTATACGTATTCCAATGCAGGCACATATACCCTTCGCTTCCGTGCTCATGCCACGAATGATAAATTCATTGAAAAGGAATCTTCTGTAGTCATTATTCCACAACTTCCGAAAGATGAAATAATTCCCTCTACCGGCTTTACATCACCCACAACATATACTGGATTATCCCTGGTTTGGGAAGATGATTTCAATGGTTCTTCCTTAAACAACGCCAACTGGACCGCTGAAATAGGAACCGGTTCTAACGGATGGGGCAATAATGAATTGCAATATTACCGTGCAGAAAATACCACTGTGCGTGATGGACATCTGATCATTACCGCGAAAAAGGAGAACTTTTCCGGATCACAATACACCTCCTCGCGCCTCATT
>CAZCRJ010000257.1:0-4819 GCA_964501015.1 uncultured Roseivirgaceae bacterium
TTTTCCTATACGTGACATAGCTCAGTCAATTAATAGACGTAACACAATACTTCACCACCAACATTCAGCTTTTTGGCCTCTTTGTCGGTAACAACGCCACGTGATGTTGAGATAATCGCTACACCCAAGCCATTCAACACCCTGGGTAGGGCTGATGTGCCGGCATATTTTCTCAAACCAGGTGTGCTAACACGCTGTAATTTGGTGATGGCCGATTCCCGGGTATCAGGATTGTACTTCAAGGCAATCTTGATAGTTCCCTGAGGGGTTGGGCCCTCCTCAAATTTGTAATTTAAAATATATCCTTTGTCGAATAACACCTTGGTTATTTCCTTCTTCAGGTTGGACGCAGGAATTTCTACCACTTTGTGGTTCGATTTGATTGCGTTTCGCAACCTTGTCAAATAGTCTGAAATAGGATCAGTCATTTTCTATTTCTTTACGCTTGTTTAAAAAGCAAACCCGTTTTTTTAAACGGGCTGCAAAGATACCTAACATTTATTGTTATCCAAACTGTTACCCGGTTTCGTTTTAAGCGACCTAGGCACTCAGCAGCTAATATATTGTTTCAAACTGTTTTACCAGCTTGCCTTGGTCAAACCTGGGATTTTGCCCTCGGAAGCCATTTCACGGAAAACGTTTCGGCAAACGCCAAATTTTCCGATATACCCCTTTGGACGACCCGTAAGTTTACACCTGTTTTTCAGGCGTACTGGAGACGCGTTGCGCGGGAGTTTATCCAACGCAGCATAGTCACCGGCTTCTTTCAGGGCCTTACGCTTGGCAGCATATACTGCTACCAGCTTTTCTCTTTTGGTTTGCCTTGCAATTACAGATAGTTTAGCCATAGCAAAATTTTAATTTTTTGTAGCGAATGGCATCCCGAATGCTTTCAGGAGCTCAAAACTTTCTTCATCAGTCTTAGCGGAGGTAACAAACGTTATATCCATACCGCTAATTTTATTTACTTTATCAATAGATATCTCCGGAAAGATGATCTGTTCTTTTACACCCAGGGTATAATTACCTCTGCCGTCAAAACCTTTTGGGTTTATGCCACGAAAATCGCGAACACGGGGTAAGGCAATGCTCATCAACCGGTCCAGGAATTCATACATTTTATCACCCCGTAAGGTAACCTTTACACCAATGGGCATATCCTCGCGCAACTTGAAATTGGAAATTGCCTTTTTTGATTTTGTGGCAACAGCCTTCTGACCAGCAATGGTTGTAATTTCTTCCAATGCTACATCAATTAACTTCTTATCCGTTACAGCAATTCCTACACCCTTGTTGATGTTGATCTTCTCGATCTTGGGAACCTGCATTACAGATTGATACTGGAACTTCTCCTTGAGGGCCGGTACAATCTCCTTTAGGTATTTGTCTTTTAATCTTGGAGTAGCCATCACTTTATTAATTCTCCTGTTTTCTTAGAATAACGCTGCAACTTTCCATTCTCATTGAGCTTACGGCCCACACGGGTAGCCGTTCCACTTGCCGGATCTACCAACATCAAATTGCTGATGTGAATGGAAGCCTCCGTTTTTTTTATGCCTCCTTCTGGCTTGCCGGCCGAAGGTTTTTCGTGCTTGGTAACAATGTTGATTGCTTCAACAATAGCACGATTCTTTTCGATTACAACCTCAAGTACTTTACCTGTTTTGCCCTTATCATCGCCAGCGATTACCTTAACGGTGTCGCCCTTACGGATATGAAGCTTAGGTTGTTTGTTATATTTTCTTTCCATGATATTAGATCACTTCTGGTGCCAATGACACAATTTTCATAAACTGCTTCTCTCTTAACTCACGCGCCACGGGGCCGAAAATACGGGTACCACGAGGTTCGTCCTGAGCATTTAATAAAACAGCTGCATTATCTTCAAAACGGATATACGATCCGTCTTTTCTTCTTATTTCTTTCTTGGTGCGCACAACCACAGCGCGGGAAACTGTACCCTTCTTTACCTGGCTTGCGGGCATAGCCGACTTAACGGTAACTACAATTTTATCACCAACGGATGCGTATCGCTTGGAGCTACCTCCTAATACGTGCACACAAAGTACCTCTTTGGCACCGCTATTATCTGCAACGGAAAGTCTTGATTCGGTTTGTATCATGATTACTTCGCTTTTTCAATAATCTCTACTAATCTCCAACGCTTGTTTTTGCTCAGCGGACGGGTTTCGGAAATCCGTACGGTATCTCCAATGTTCGCCTCATTCTTTTCATCATGAGCCATGAACTTGGTAGTTTTATGAACAAACTTTCCATAGATCGGGTGCTTTACTTTACGGTCAACAGCAACGGTAATACTTTTTACCATTTTATTGCTGACTACTTGCCCAATTCTTTCTTTTCTAAGGTTCCTTTCCATGGGAATTATTTTTGAATTTCTTTTGCTGTCAACTCGGTGTGTAACCGGGCTATCAACTTTTTAGTTTCTTTTATTTTCATCGGGTTCTCGATTGCCGATACCTGGTGAGCAAATTTTAATTTGCGCAGCGTCTCTTTTTCACTGCCAATTTTTTCACGCAGTTCATTCACGCTTAATTCTTTTATTTCTGTGCTCTTCATGGCTATGAATTATTCTACGTAATCTCTTCTGATAGTAAACTTGGTTTTGATGGGCAGCTTTCCTTCTGCCAACCGTAAGGCTTCTTTGGCTGTAGCGATATTAACGCCACCAGCTTCAAAAAGAATAGTACCGGGCTTTACCACTGCAACCCAATATTCCGGAGCACCTTTACCCTTACCCATCCTAACCTCGGCCGGTTTTTGAGTGATTGGTTTGTCCGGAAAAATACGGATCCATACCTGACCTTCACGTTTCATGAAACGTGTTACGGCAATACGTGCGGCTTCAAGCTGGCGGGAGGTAATCCAACCGGCTTCCATGCTTTTTAGGCCGAACGATCCGAAGGCGATAGTATGACCACGGGTTGCGATTCCTTTCACGCGACCCTTTTGCATTTTTCTGAACTTTGTACGTTTAGGCTGTAACATTGCTACCTTACTTTATCCGTTCTTATATATTCAATTAAACTTTATCCCCTTTTTGCACCGCGGCTACCACCACGACCTCCGCCTCCACCGCGATTATCCGCTGGGCGTCTTCTTCCGCCACGATCTCCACCTCTGTCAGGTCCGGCTCCAGGGCCTCCGGCTACGTTGCTAACAACTCCTACGTTTGGAGAAAGGTCACGTTTTCCAAAAACCTCGCCTTTGAAAATCCATACCTTGATACCAATCTTTCCGTAAACAGTCTGTGCTTCAGAAATTGCATAATCGATGTCAGCACGGAGTGTATGCAAAGGAATACGCCCTTCTTTGTATTGTTCAGTACGAGCCATTTCGGCACCTGCTAAACGGCCAGAACACTTTATCTTAATACCTTCAGCACCTACACGAATAGCTGATGCAATTGCCTGCTTCATTGCGCGCTTATAGGAAATCCTGGCTTCAATTTGTTGCCCGATGGATTCACCCACCAGCTTTGCATCTAATTCAGGGCGTTTAATTTCATAGATGTTTATCTGAACATCTTTACCTGTAAGCTTTTTTAACTCTTCCTTAATCTTATCTACCTCAGTTCCACCCTTTCCGATAACAACACCTGGTCGTGCAGTATGTATAGTAAGTGTTATGCGTTTTAGGGTGCGTTCAATTACAACTTTGGCAATACCACCCTTGGGTATACGTGCATCGATATACTTTCTGATTTTCTGGTCCTCTACCAACTTATCGGAGAACGTATTTCCTCCGTACCAACTGGAGTCCCAACCACGAATTATTCCTAAGCGGAAACCTACTGGATTAATTTTCTGTCCCATTTATTCGTTCGTTTCTTTTACGGTTGCTATTTCTTCAGTTTTTGGTGCATTTGCCAGGCTATCCAGTACCAGGGTAACATGATTTGAACGCTTGCGAACTCTGTGTGCTCTTCCTTGAGGAGCAGGACGTAACCGTTTTAAAATACGGCCTCCATCAACCCAAATATCCTTAACAAAGAGATCTGCTTCTTCCAATTTTCCATCCTGATTTTTTACACCCCAATTTGCAATGGCCGATAGCAGGAGTTTTTCCAGCTTGAAGGAACCAACCATTGGTTCATATTTCAGTATGTTCAACGCTTTGCTCACACGCTGTCCGCGTATTAGTTCGGCTACAAGACGCATCTTGCGCGGAGAGGTGGGTACATTTTTCAATTTTGCCACCACGGGGCCAGTCTTAGCGGCTTCCTTTCGGGAATCACGCTTTTCTCTTTTAAGGACTGACTTTTTAGTCTTTTTCTCTACAGCTTCCATGATTACTTACCTTCTTTTCTGTTACCAGAGTGTCCACGGAATGTACGGGTAGGTGCAAATTCACCTAGTTTGTGACCAACCATGTTCTCCGTTACATACACCGGTATAAATTTATTTCCATTATGCACCGCGAAGGTATGGCCGATCATATCCGGAATAATCGTTGATCTGCGTGACCAGGTTTTGATCACGGATTTTTTACCAGACTTTTCCATGGTTTCTACTTTCTTCAGTAGACGGAAATCGCAATACGGTCCTTTTTTAATCGAGCGTCCCATTATTTTTTCCTCTTAGCTATGATTAGACGGTCAGAATACTTTTTAGGGTGTCTTGTCTTTTTACCCTTGGCTACTATGCCTTTACGTGAGCGCGGGTGTCCACCAGAAGCACGACCCTCACCACCACCCATAGGGTGATCTACAGGGTTCATGGCAACGGGCCGGGTCCGTGGTCGTCTGCCTTTCCAGCGGTTACGTCCTGCCTTACCAGCACTTTCATTCATGTGGTCT
>CAZCRJ010000258.1:0-4819 GCA_964501015.1 uncultured Roseivirgaceae bacterium
TAAGCAAGAACGACTCACAGGTTTCACCACCAAGCGAGAGTTTGTCAAGATTGGGACCATCCTCACCCCAGGTTAACCTTATTGTGCTCACACCCGAAGGAATAGAAAGGGCTGTGCTGATCTCCGCCCAATCTGTATTTGATGTTGTGGGAGGAAAGGATAGCGCAGAAACAAAAACATCGTTAATATACAAGGATGCAGCGCGCTCCGTTTCATCATCGCCCAGTACGTAGGCATAGCGAAACTTTGCTGTACGCGCACCCGCTTCTGTTTGACATACTGCAAAGGTTATAGCGTTGTCACCGGAGGAAAGAAAATCAATGTAACCATTTCCGGTAAAGCCCGGAAATTCTGTACTGATGGTTCCGGTAAATTGGGCTTCTTCTGCCGGATATACTACCAGCGACTCATTTGGATCAATGGTGTTCACTGTTATAGTCCATTGTTTAGTTGAGTTATCTTCAGCCGTAACGGTATACACTACTGGTGATGTGTAATTTTGTGCTGAATTAGCTGGAGGATCTATAGTTGCCTTTTCTGAAATTGTGAAAAGCTGGGGTATGACATTGGTAACATCTTCTTGAAGTGGTAACGCAACTGTTACCGTTCCTTCTGTTGAGTTTATAGCGGCATCACCTACTTGCGCATCGTTCAATATGAAAGAAAGGATTTCTTTTTCATCGCTTTTAGGGTTGTTAACCCCTGTAAGACCGTCTGGTAAAGGTCCTTGCTGGGGCGAATGTGCTACTGTAGGATCCCATACAATCCAATCAATTTCAGTATTAATATGACCACTTCCCCAGAGGTCTCCAATTCGAAAATGATGATTTGTAACGGATGTTGCCGTAGTTTCATCAAATATTGCTACTTCATTTTCATTAACATATAGACGAACTTGATTACCGCTTTTAGTAAACCTGTATATATTCCAATCATAAACATTAATGTCTCCCATAGTGGCTGTTGCAGAAGGACCCGGCACTTCTCTCCTGTAACTTCCATTTGTTAAAATAAATATTCGAGAACGTGTACCCGCCCACTCGATATCCATTTCAAATACCATATTTGCTGTTGATCCGGTTTTTGCTTTTGCTCTAACAACTACCGTTAAATTTTCGCGTGCAGGAGTCGTACCGTAATTTCTTCGCCAGAGAAAGTTACTGCTATTATCAGCAGTAGTCATGTAAAGTAATTTATTATCATTTATATCAGGATCATCAACAATGGTATTTGAAAACGTTCCCGCTGGCGTTGGAATAATAAAAGGACTTTCAATAAAAGCATCGGGTAATACCTCTGCTGTATAAATAACCCATTGTGCTTTTAGTTGATGACTGCTTGTTAGCATAACGAACAAGCTTAGAATGAATAAATATTGTGGTAAAATTCTTTTCATGCGCTAGTGGTTTACGTTTTGATTTATTCTGATGCTTTATCGATAATATGCTTTACTAAACTGTTAATGTATACTTCAATATTGTCGTATGCAGTACTCAGATTGCGGCCACTGGCATTGGGGGTGTTCGGATCTAATTTCATCTCGATCTCCCAGGCATCAGGCATGCCATCACCATCGGTATCCAATGGGGCGGGTAAACTGTTCAACACCGGCCAGCCACCCACATCTTCCTGACTGTCAATAATACCCGGAAGGCCGGTTCCGGAACCGTTGTAGGTTGCCGTACCTGTGCTTACTTCTTCTATCACACGGGTGTCAATAGCATCGCGCTTTAGGCTGGCACCCGCATAGGCCAATACTTTATCATAGGCTTGTTGGGCAGTATGTTGCGTAATCATCGTGAACATTATTGGGGTATTCAGCTTAGAGGCAGCTTCTGTAGCGCCATTTTTATAGGTTACCCCGCTCCAATTATTGGCCGTAACAGTAGTACTGCCATGTGTATAATTTCCATCTATATAAAACTTACCATCTCCCGGACGATCCTGAAACGCTTCTTTATAGGCAACCAAAATACGAGACTGATTGGATGTAGTAGCCGGACCATGTTTATAGAAGTTATTCACCATATTGTAGTTTCCGTTTTCCCCTCCGTAAGTGCCCTCACCTACCCAATTGTACACGACATTGTTACGGTAATCGACATGCTCCGTTGGATAGGGATTATTAGCGCTGTATGTGCCGGAACGGAAACCGTTAAATCGGGGAGTACGGCTTGTATGATGTGCAATCAGGTTATGATGAAAACTTGCGCGATCGCCACCCCAAATACCGCCATAGCCATGTTCACCTTTATCGTGTAATGATTTATTGAGGCTCTCTGAAATGACACACCACTGCATGGTAAAATTTTGGTTTTGATAGAATGAAGCTGCCTCATCCGTACACCAACTCATGGAGCAGTGATCGATGACAACATCTTTCCGGTAGCGACCCCAGATGGCATCACCTTCCACCTGTTTCTCATTTCCCATTCGGAAACGCAAAAACCTGATGATAACATTATCGGCTCCTACAAAAACCGGGTAGTTTTTTATGGTGATACCATCGCCCGGAGCTGTTTGTCCGGCAATGGTTAAATCATTGCTTGTAATATTTAGCGGAGAGAGTAACTCGATAGTTCCGGAAACCGTAAACAATACAATGCGTGGCCCTGAAGCCTGTACTGCCGCACGAAAACTGCCCGGACCGGAATCATTCAGATTGGTCACCTTTATAATTCTTCCACCACGACCACCAGTAACCTTATTTCCAAACCCTTCTGCACCCGGAAACGCGAACGCTTCTTCTACAACCGGTTCAGGTGTATTATCCTCCATGCCAGGTTCAGGATCTGAGTCTGAATTGCAACTCATCATCCAGAAAAATAATACCGTCAACAGAACGTGTTTAGCCTTAACCATTCGTAGTATTTAGTGTAAAATAAAAACAAAGAAGAGCAGCAAAATACTTGCTCTCCTTTGTTATGCATTATTGCAACCAACGTGGATCGCCAACGGCATTATCCAGCAATGTCTGGTTGGTTACTTTAAAGTTGCCGGCTGCCGCATTTGTAAAACCCGGATCAAGTGTTGTAAATGTACCCGAATTATCAACCTTTAAGTTTGAAATGGTTTCAAATGCTGCATCATGAAATCGTGGTGCATTAAAGTAGTTATTGTTCAAGCTGGTATGCTGTGAAGTTGTGGTCTGGTTAGAGAAAAATCCACCGGACTCAGCAATAATGGTATTTCTCACAGTTAACACATTCGCATTAAACCGTACGTATAGAAGTCTGCGGGTGCCAACTGCAGCGCTTTCAGGTGACTTATATACTGTACAATGATCAATTAATACAGTTGAAGTCAATCCGGTACCGCTGAACCCGGAGGCTGCATCAATTCTAATAAAATCCCTGGCTGGGGCACAGTTATTAAATGTGCTATTGGTAAGGGTTACATTAGCAACATAAGTTGATCTAAAGTCAATAAAATCTCCCCCCCCTGCAATAAAGTTAGATACAACACAATTATCAACTGTAAACGAACCTAGTGTTGATCCAGCATTTCCATAAAAAAGCTGTCGAGCAAAGTCATGGATATTACAGTTTAACAAATTCACCGAAGTGAATGTAAAACCAGTGGTACCTGAAGGTATCTCAATAAGAGTATTCTTACCCGAACCATCCAAATCCAAATCGGTTAATGTAAGATCACCAGCACCATTAGCCAGAACAAATGCAACATGTAGTAGAGGCTTGTCAAAGGGATAAAGTCCGCGGATGGTTATTGATTTATCAATTACAATTGTGCCTGTATATACGGTGTAGTCACCAGGGTACAGCACCAGCACTTCCCCGGCAGCGGCTGCAGTAATCACAGCATTGAGATCATCATCCGGATAAACCCGGAAGGCATCACCCACATCTATAAGTGTTCTAAACGTAACGGTGCCGCGTGATTTGGTTTCCCGCATTAACGACACTGTGTATTGCGTATCGCCTGTTAAGCCGGTGATGGTCGCAACACCTGCTGTCTTTTCGCCTGCTGAAATGTTCCGGGTAATATTACCCGGAGTTATCAAGAGGTGGGTAACATCACTATTGGCTGGCCATCGTAAGGTTGCTTCTGTAGCCGCTATATCACCATCCTCTATGGGAAGATAAATGTTTTCCTGAGCCGTAGTGATGGTTACTGTAGACCATTTTGAATCGGCTACACCGGAATTACTTACCCCCTTTACCCGGGCAGAGTATTGCGTCTCGCCATCGAAAGTTTCCAGTAATGGAAGTTCATCTGGCATTACAGTAACTGTACGGATAATTGTCGTGAAATCTAAATTGCCTTCACTGAACTCCACCACGTAATGTGCAGCATCATCACGAAGATTCCAGGTCAGTTCAATAGAGGTTAGAGTCCTAATTCGTGCAATTAATCCAGTGGGAGAAAGCACTCTGTTCAACTCCAACTCTTCAATGGCCGGTGTAATATCATCGTCACAGGCTGTAAAGGTTAGGGATAACAGTCCTGCTAATATTCCGATATATATAAATTTTGTCTTCATAGCTATTAATTAATTAGTATCCATAGTCGTTTACTAGTTTCCCGTTACTACCATCCAGGAACACCTGCCAGATGGGCCAGAACTGGCGCGTGTCAGGATTAAGTGTGTAGATCGATTCAATTTTAGTATCAACAAGGTTGGTCCAGGCAAAAGAAGTATAGCCTACAGGTGGAGTTGTCTCTCCACGATTAAGTCCGTATATGATTAACGATTCCCCATCAGCAGCATAATCGTAATATAGCGTGGAGGGAACATCAGCATATTCAGCTGTTCGGTCTTGCAGATTATGCATTTTAGCTTTTGCTTCATCGAGTTTAA
>CAZCRJ010000259.1:0-4814 GCA_964501015.1 uncultured Roseivirgaceae bacterium
CTTTAAAACCTGGGCTGCGCGCATGGTGCTCAACCAATTCAACACCATTCCGGTGTACCGCAAGCAAGATGTAACCGAACAACGCGATGAGAAAAACGTAGTGGCCATCCAGAAAAGCATCGACTTCCTGGGCAAGGGCGGTGTGCTCCTCATCTTCCCGGAAGGCAACAGTTTTAATGAGCGTAAACTAAGGCCCATTAAAACAGGTATGGCCCGCATTTCACTGGGCACCGAAGATCAATTTGGCCCCTCTCTTCCGCTGAGTATTTTACCCGTAGGATTAAATTACTCCAACCCCACACGCTTTCGTGAAGAAGTGGTGATTAACATTGGCAAACCGTTTAGTGCCAAACCCTACCGTGAGCAATATGATACTGACCCGGCAGCAGCCGTTATTGCACTAACGGAAGAAGTGCAACGCAACCTTTCTTCACTAATCATAGTAACGGGCGACCGCGAAGAA
This sequence comes from uncultured Roseivirgaceae bacterium, assembly GCA_964501015.1. Lineage (GTDB taxonomy): Bacteria > Bacteroidota > Bacteroidia > Cytophagales > Cyclobacteriaceae > UBA2336. The sequence continues at coordinate 464 of CAZCRJ010000259.1, forward strand.
GACGACCTGGTGCGAAAAATTGAAAGCATCTATAAAAAGCAAATGGGTTTGCCGAAGGCTACTAAAGTTGATGTAGTGCTGACACAAAACATTGTAAAAGCACTCACTTATTTCCGCGAACACAACCCCCAGCTGGTGCGTGAGGTAAAGGAAAAAATTGATAATTATTTTCAAACCATTAAAGACTATAACGTAAGCGATTACCTCGTGGAGAAATCGGAAGTGGTGAGCCTGGCCAAACGTATACGTTATGTGATTTACTTCCTGCTGGGATTTCCATTCTATGTTGCCGGACTTGCCTTTAACTACCTGCCCTACATCATCCCGGCAAAAATAGCCCGATGGATTTCCAAAGATGAAGAGTACAAGGCGCCCATTATGATGACGGCCGGCATCTTCACCTTTCCGCTTTATTATGCGCTGATGTATTTCCTCGCCTGGAAAATATTCCCCAGCCTATACTTCATTGGCGCCCTTACCCTCTTCATGCCCCTCAGTGGCTATTTTGTATTGCAGTATTACAAGCGGCTGCACAACTCACGGAGCACCTTGGCCTGGCACCGCATCTTTAAAAAAGACAAAACCACGCTTGATTGGTTTACACAACAGCGAAAGGAAATTATTGGGTTGTTGGAAAGCGCGAGGCAGCAGTATCAATAGGGGGATAACGGGTGACGCTTTACTAACAAAGATTTCCCATGCGGACAAGTGAACAGCTGGCCAATTAAGTGTAAACAATTTACATAATCAGCTGCAAGCCCTGGTGACCAGAAAATGGTTATATTTGCAAATACATGAAAAGAAATAAGGGCATCAGTAAGCAGAACGGACTACTAAAATGGTTAATGAAAACCATTTTAGTAGTAGGTCTATTTACATTTTCCGGCCATGTTTCTGACGTTAGACCGTATACCTTCGAACCCAACAAGACTGAGTTAAACGAAGCCAGGCGCGTTAGTTCAAAAAGGACAGTAACGTTCATAAAAGTAGTTGACGCCCTTGCTTGCCCGATTTTACAATCACCCTTGCCGCCAGCAAATTTTACTTTCTTCTTACTTTACCAGAAGAATAAAATAGCCGCCATATTCAAAAATAATGTAGAAGAACCACCAACTAAGGAACAGATTGGTTTCTTACGCTATTATTCAATTGACCGTTCTGAAGAGTTCCATGCGAACCATATAAGGGGATAAATCTTTCCTCACAGGCCCTGTACATAGGGACTGACTTCAAAAATTATTTTACGAACAATCCGATCATAAGACCGGAATAATTTCTACTACATGGAAAAAGTTAAAGCAGCACTGCGACTTTTAATCATTGTTATACTATTACTACTAGCAACCTCTGGGATTGGGATTACAGGCAATTTTTTGAACCCTACCAGGGAACGGTATATGGACAATGAAATAAAGATTGAAAAAACAGAGAAAAGAGAAAACGAAGAAAACGAAGAGGAATCAAAAAATTAATGAACAGGTAGCACTAACTACCAGTACTCCGGGTCTTAGTATCTTCAATGCATAAACACGTTTATTTTAGTTCATGTGCTGAAAGATTGGCATTGAACTTTGATTTCTACTGGCTAACTACAATTTTGCAATCCGATAACAATGTTAAGCAATAGGAAAAAATGAATATTTTTGGCTGTAATCAAATTATCAAATAATGAAATCACTCTTGTATCTGTCAGCTATTCTAAGCTTACTAGCTTCATCATTACTCATCAGCTGCAAAGATGAAGAAGATGTTTCCGAGGTAAAAGATAGTGATGGAAATTTATATCATACCGTAAAAATTGGATCTCAGACCTGGATGGTCGAAAATCTTAAAACTACAAAGTACAATGATGGTATTCCTATATCAAATATTCTAGAATCTTGGCACATTTTAATGACCGAGGCGTATTGTAACTATGACAACATAGTGAGTAATGCTAAAGATAATGGAAGGCTCTATAACTTTTATGCAGTAAATACTGGAAAATTATGTCCTAATGGGTGGCATGTGCCAAGTGATGATGAATGGACATTACTCATTGACTATTTAGGTGGAAAGGATGAGGCAGCAACCAAATTAAAAGAGGCTGGGGCAGCGCACTGGTGGCCACCGGTTGCAGATGGGACAAATGAAACTGGTTTTACGGCACTACCATCGGGGTGGAAATCCGTAGATAATTTCTTTGATTTAGGCGTTGGAACATCGTGGTGGAGTTCTACTATAGGTCTTTTTCCTGATAATGCCTATACAAGACAACTTTACAGTAGTCTTCATGGTATCAATAGAAATTATCAATATCAAGGCGATGGACTATCAGTTCGTTGCTTAAAGGATTAGATCATCTTTGCTAGCCTATACAATGGTAGACAGTTGTTCCTAAGCGAGATGCTCATTTTACACTGTCTCTCGGTAAACCACTCTCAAAAAGACAGGAAAGGCTTTGCAGCTTGTTAACAGGATACGCCAACTTGTAAAGGAACTACTCTCTTGAATAATTCAGTCTACTTTCAATACCTTGCCCATGCTGGGCGCACGGCAACAATTTGGTCGCAAAAAAAGAATGAGAAATTGAGTAAATTTGTGCCATGGGATTACTTGAAACATACAAGAACCAAATTCAAAGACTCTGTGAACTGCATAAAGTAAAGACGCTGCATTCATTTGGCTCAGTCAATACGACAAAGTTCACGCAAGACAGTGACATTGACTTGGTTGTAGACTTTCAAATTGAAGACCCCATTGAGTATACCGACCATTATTTCGACTTGAAATTTGAACTGGAGAAAATATTTAACCGTCAAATCGACTTACTGGAGAGTAAAGCGATTAAGAATCCATTTTTAAAGGAGAGCATTGACAAAACAAAGGTCTTAGTATATGGATAATGAAGTAAAGACCTGGCTAAAGGACATCGAGCAAGCAATTTTAGAAATCAATTCATTTATTCCAGAAGTCAAAAATTTTAAGGACTTTCAAAAAGACCTAAAGACCAAACGAGCGGTTGAGCGAAACATAGAAATTATCGGAGAAGCAGTGACAAGAATTCTCAAGGCCGAACCGAATATCAAAATCTCCGACACCAGAAAAATTGTCGACACAAGAAATAGAATTATTCACGGCTACGACTCTGTTTCAGAAGACATTTTATGGGGAATAATAATTAGGAGCTTACCCACTTTGGATAAAGAAGTAAAGGAGCTACTAAAGTGACAAGTGAAGTGTCTCAGCACCCAATCGAGAAGACGGCCTCGCCAATCTTGAGAAGGCGATGAGCACAAGCAATCCCCTTCCTGTACCATGGATAAATCAAACGGATATGAATCAATAGCGCCAACGTTCATCGAATGGAGAAGTCGGGATCTTAATGGTATTGGCGCTGCAACGGTCCGTACCTGGGCAAAGTCGTTACCCAAAGGTGCTGTCGTATTGGACCTTGGCTGTGGCACGGGCATCCCCATCACGAAAGTCTTGCTTGATGAGGTCTTGATGGTTTACGGAATTGACGCCTCCGCTTCAATGGTTTCCGCCTTTCAACAACATTTTCCAAACATTCCTGTTGCTTGCGAGGCGGTAGAAGACTCCGCATTTTTTAACCGACAGTTTGATGCCATTATCGCCTGGGGCCTGATTTTCCTGTTACCCCAGGATACCCAAGAAACGGTGATACAAAAAGTAGCCGAAGCCTTGCAAACGGGAGGCAAATTTCTATTCACCGCTCCTGCTCAAAAAACTACGTGGAAAGATGTAATGACGGGCCACCAGTCATTATCCCTTGGAGCAGATCGGTATAAGGAATGCCTATCCGATTCTGGATTATCGCTACTGGAAGAATTTGAAGATGAAGGTGGGAATCACTATTTCCACGCGTGTAATCGTTGCTAACGGGAAGATTCCGTAGCGGTATTAAAAGTAATTTAGTAGCTTAGTATGGTAACAGGAATCCGTTTGCAAACGGACGGGCTTTAAACCTGTTGGTTGAAATCGAGTAATCCATAATACCTCAACTATAATTTTTAAGTATGGGAAAAGTAGCTGAAATAAAAACAAAGGAAACCACCTTAAGCGCTGATGACTTTATCAATGGATTAAAAGACGAACAACAGCGCAACGACAGTTACCGGGTAATCAGCATCATGCAGAAACTAAGCAAGGAAAAACCTAAAATGTGGGGAAATTCATTGATAGGTTTTGGAAAGAAACGGTATAAAAGTCCGAGTACGGGAAGAGAAGTGGATTGGTTCAAAATCGGCTTTTCGCCTCGTAAAGCTAATTTATCACTGCACCTGGTTTTTGATGTAAACGCCAATGCAGCACTGTTGACAAAACTGGGGAAACACAAAACAGGTGCCGG
>CAZCRJ010000260.1:0-4792 GCA_964501015.1 uncultured Roseivirgaceae bacterium
AGAAACATGGACTATAATACCAAAGAAAGAACTGGTACCTTACCGGAAAACCGATAAACCTTGAATACCGTATTCAGCGATTTTCGTTCACGCGTAACCCTTCGCATTATTCTTATAGGCATTAGCATGGCCTTGTTTATTTACATGCTGGGGCACGAGAATATGATTTTTGCCGCCATACTGATGGGTATAATTATTATCCTTCAACTGGCAGAACTGATTCGCTATGTCAACCAGACGAACCGGAAACTCACCCGTTTTCTTGAATCTGTAAAGTATTCCGATTTCATTTCAGGATTTACCACCGACAATAAACTGGGCAAGAGTTTTAAAGATCTTAATGTTGCGTTTAACGAAGTGCTGGAAGCTTTCCGAAAAGCCCGATCTGAAAAAGAAGAACATTGGCAATACCTCAATACCATTGTTCAGCAAGTGCGCACCGGGATTGTATCCTTTGATGCCGAAGGAAACATTCAATTAATCAATCCGAATGCACGGAAATATATGGACGTATATTCCATCAAAAGCATTCATGAAGTAAAGGAAAAAAATGAAAAACTCTACCACGCCATTACAGATGCTGTAACCGGAAAAAGCTCGATGTACAAAGGCCGAAATGAATTTTACCTGACCATTCAGGCGACCGAATTGAGAATTCGTGGCAATGACGTCAAGCTGATTACCATGCAAAACATTCAGCCTGAATTACAGAAACAGGAACTGGAAGCCTGGCAAAACCTGACACGTGTGTTGCGCCATGAAATAATGAACTCCATTACACCCATATCCTCGCTTACATCAACCCTTAAGGATGTACTGCATTACGATCTGGTAAAAAAGAATGGACATTATGAATTAAAAGCTGAAGGCGCTGAAGACCTGAAAGAAGGCTTATCCACCATCGAAAACCGGAGCAAAGGCCTTATTAAATTTATTGATGCCTACCGGGAATATACTTCGTTACCGAAACCCAAATTTACCCTCGTAAAAATCAAAGACCTGATCGATAAGGTGGCGATGCTGATGAAGCCGGACCTGAAAAAACATACCATTAACTTTCATTACGGATCATCATCCGATTACCTAACCATCCAGGCCGATGAAGAAATGATTGAACAAGTAATCATCAATCTGCTGAAAAATGCCATTGAAGCGGTAACCGAAACAAAGGATCCGCGAATAGAATTGTGGGGGCAATACGATGAAAGCTCGGTTAAAATTGAGGTCATCGATAACGGTGCAGGTATTATACCCGAAGCCATCGATAAAATTTTTGTTCCCTTTTTCAGCACCAAACGAACCGGTTCTGGCATTGGATTAAGCCTTTCGCGCCAGATTATGCAATTGCATAATGGTTCGATAACAGTTATTTCAGAACCGGATGTTAAGACTGTGTTTACGCTGAGGTTTTAAATAATCACCTTCTCTATCGCATGAATAGGAATAATATGCCCGCCATACAATTGTACATGATTGCCCGATACTTCAATAAAATTACTGGCTACACATACTCGCTTTCCATTGGCCAGACGTATGATTAATTCGATTTCGTCATGATCTTCATTGGTTTCTACCATGGCTGCCGTTAGCTTTTGCTTGCGTACGTGTTGATCATCATGTGTGTACACCACATCCTGATCGGAGAATTTTTGTTGCGCCACTTCTTCTGCCGTCATGGAGGCAATCACTTCATTTTCCCTTAAGCCGGAAAGCTTTTTTTGAAACCACTCTAATGCAAGAGGGTTCCAGCTAAAGTGATTGAGGATGTAGGAAACCGTATCCTTCTCCACTTCAGTATAGATATCATCATCCTGTACGGCATCAAATATTTTGTAGGCATCTTCGAGGTAGATTTTTCCATCAAAATTTTTAGTGGCGGCTTCCTGTGCACAGGTAAGCATAGGGCCATCCATCTTTATCCCATCAATAATTTTGTAATAGCTCATGGTGATTTGGTTTTTTCCAGTGAAAGAACGTCCGTTGATTTCCTGCGTCTTTAAGTAATGAAAATCCGATCAAGTAACAATGACAACTGTCAGCCGGGGAAATTAATTTTCGTAATCCATCTCTACCCCAGGTAATCATCCCATTCATTTCCATGATACCCGGAAAGTTCGCGAAGGAAAAGCGCATAGGAAGGCTTGTACGGCTTTTTACGAATGGGCATTCCCGCCTCTTCCGGGGTATAATCACCCTTTTTTGCGTTACACTTTTTGCAGGCCGTCACCAGGTTGATCCAGGTGTGCGGCCCGCCTTTTGAGCTTGGAATGATATGGTCTAACGTCAGGTCTTTAGATGTGCCGCAATACTGGCACTCAAAATTATCGCGCTTAAAAATATTTTGACGGGTTAAGGCCACGCCTTTGTAGGGTGCGCGAACATATCTGTTTAACCGGATTACTGAAGGCATGGGATAGCTATGGGTAACGGAATGCAACTTATAGCCATTGGCAGGCCTGATCATTTCACTTTTGTTCAGATATACCAGTACAAAAGCGCGCTGTACGGAGCATACCATAAGCGGACTAAAATCCTGATTCAATACCAAAACGCGGCTGTTCATGCAGGTAAGTTACTCGCTATCAGGTAATGATGCAATACTCCGCCAGACTTCAATTGTCTTATGAACTAGTGTACTGCGATAATAGGATGGTTGGGATTCCCTGACCCGTTCCTATTCCGATAGGATTCTTCGTATGCCCGTTAGCTGATGGGTGTAGATTTTGTTGTCCAGATTTAGAATTCCCTCTTCATTTAGGTGATCGATACGGACTTTACCTGAGGCATGGATTACTCTATCGCTTTCGAGTACTATGCCGACATGTCCGCCTTTTTCCTGGTTTGCTGTGAAGAACACCAGGTCTCCCAACTGAGCATCTGAGATGTTTTGTATCTCCTTTCCTTGACGGGATTGTTCGAGAATAGTCCGGCCCAACCGGAAGCCACTGATTTTATAGCTCATCTGTGTAAACCCTGAGGCATCCATTCCGAATGGACTTTTTCCTCCCCATTGAAAGGGCGCATGGAGGTATTTCAGTGCAATGTTTTTTAAAAATTCTACATCGCGTTTTTGGCCCAGCGTTTTTGCGTCTCCGTTAAATGCAAACTGCTCTTCCATTCTAAACAATTCAGCTCCGGAAATTGGTATAATACTCCCGATCAGAATCAATAAGGGACTCTTGTTGTACAGTATACTCGTTGCCAGGTCTGTTGTGATTTTAAAATCGGCCCGGTTGATATAATCATAATGCTCTTTCGTTATTGAGTGGTGTTGCCGTACATCAATCCAACCTTCAGATTGATCGTAATACACCGCTACCATCAGCCACTTCTTGTCTTTGCTGACCTCCACAACCTCGTAATGATCGCCAAATAATAGCTGAGATACCTGCTCGGCCTTGTGGGCTGCATCTTTTCTGATAGGCACAACACTTAAGCGGCAAACGCCAAAATCAAGGCTTTCTTTATTCACGTCAACTTAAAATTTAACTCTACTTAGTTCCCGCTTAATATCGCGTTCCTTAATGCTATCCCGCTTATCGTGTGTTTTTTTACCCCGCGCAAGTGCGATTTCCAATTTGGCAAACCCCCTTTCGTTCACAAACAACCGAACAGGCACAAGCGTTAACCCTTTTTCTTCCACCTTCCCCTCCAACTTTTTCAGCTCAGAACGCTTGAGTAATAATTTCCGCTCACGGGCTGCTTCATGGTTGTAATGTGTACCCTGGGCATAGGGTGTAATGGTTATTCCCTTTACAAACAATTCACCAGTATTGAAAAAACAATAACCATCCTGTAGGTTAACTTTTCCCTCACGAATTGATTTGATTTCTGTCCCCTTCAGCACAATGCCGGCCAGGTATTTATCCAATAATTCAAACTCAAAGCCTGCCCGCTTATTCCTGATGTTAATATCGTTTGAAAACCGCTTACTCATTCCTGTACTTTAGGGCTGCTTCCCGTTTAATAATTTTTCGATCCGGCTTCGTTTTAAAATTTTTTGACCCGTTTTGCCCGTAGCAATAATACGATTTTCTACTGCTACACAATACGTACAAATTACTTCATGGCCGTTCATACTTTCAACCGTAGCCTGTATAACAAGGGTTTCTCCAACAAAAGCCGGTGCCCGGTGGTCAATAGTGATAAAGGTACCGATTCCCTCCTCATCTTCTTCGCGCATGTCCAGTACAAATTGCCGGGTCGCCCATTCTATTTCGCGTGCCAGCGTGAAGGTGGCACATACCGGATGAACCACTTCTCCCTGAAAGGATGCTTCATCGCCAGCTTTTACACGATAGCGTATTTCCTTCTGATCACCGGCTTTAACATTATCCTTCACGACTTGGATTCAATTGGCATTCGAGCAAGCGGGACTACATCCAGCGAGCTGAATTCTCCGCGTAAATATTTTATATGTGCCGCCATTGCAATCATACCGGCATTATCGGTACAATACTCAAACGAAGGAATATACACGTTCCAGTTTTTCTTCACGGCCATGTCTTGTAAGGAAGTTCGCAAACCCGTGTTGGCAGAAACTCCGCCTGCAATTGCTATTTCAGTAATGCCGGTAATACGGCTGGCTTCTACCACTTTGTCCAGCAACATCGTGATGAGGTGATGTTGAATGCTGGCACACAAATCTGCCAGGTTTTCTTCCACAAAAGTGGGATTGGCTTTTTTTGCATCCCGCAAAAAATAGAGGAATGCAGTTTTAATTCCGCTGAAGGAAAAATCCAGTCCGGGCATAATGGTCTTTGAAAATTGGAATGCTTTCGGATTACCTACT
>CAZCRJ010000261.1:0-209 GCA_964501015.1 uncultured Roseivirgaceae bacterium
CTAATTATGTAGCCTATGGATGGACATCTGAAATGGATGATTATATCCGCCAGATGATCACCTCTAAAAATGTCACACGCATCAATCGATTTGCTGACAAGGAAGCAGCTATGGTGGGGCAATCATTATGGAACTTCATTGCGGAACGCTATGGCAAAAGCAGCATTTCCAATATTTTGAATTATACACGGGTAACCCGCAATGAAGAA
>CAZCRJ010000261.1:219-4789 GCA_964501015.1 uncultured Roseivirgaceae bacterium
TTTAACCAGCTCATTACCGAATGGCAGGCCTATTATGGACAGATGGAAGCCATGGTGAGCCGAACCTACATCAGGCCATCCGATTCTTTGCGGTTTTCAAACCGACATAATAGCACGACAGAATTTACTACCATAAAAATGAGTCCTGATGGACGATATGTAGCCTATGCCGAAAATGACCGGGGGCGTTTTGTAGTGAAGGTACGCGCATTAGACACGAATAAAGAGACAGTCATATTATCTGGAGGAACACGGGTTGTTGGGCAACGCGTTGACTATCGCTTGCCAATCATTAGCTGGTCGGATGTTAACACTCTTGGCGTTGTTGGTGTAAAGAGGGGTGAGTATACATTCTGGTTATACGACCTTGCCACTAAAACGAAATTGCCCCGTGAATTGGATAATTTCAGTAATGTCCGGAGTCTGAACTTTTCAAGCAATGGGAGGCTGGCAATTGTAAGTGCCGATTTTGAAGGACAGAATGATCTATTTCTGATCAGCACCAGAAGAGACCGTGTACGCAGGCTCACCAATGATATTTACGATGATCTTGATCCATCGTTTATACCCGGAACAAATCGAATCGTTTTCAGCTCAAACAGGGTTAGCGATTCATTGACTGTTTCGGCCACTTCAGCCATTGGCGACTTAACCGATAATTACAATTTGTTTGTTTTTGATTTGGACACCACAACCGTTGTGATGCCACGAATAACCAATACCTTAAGTAAGGACTATGCCCCACTCGCGTTAAATGACAATGTCTATTATTATCTCAGTGATCAACGCGGAATAATTAATTTATTCCGATACGATAGATCTTCCGGAATATATACCCAGGTTACGAACTATGCTGCGAGCATTCGCGATTACGATTTTAATTTTGAGCGTAACGCACTTGTGTTTACAATGAAAGACAAGATGCGTGATAATATTTACCTTGATCGTAATTACAATTTCACAAAAGGTGTGTTTACACCCGCTACACGCAGAAAAGAGCTTCAGCAAGCGCGAATAATTCAGGAGCGTAAGCGTCAAGAGGAAACAAAAAGTATGAGTATTAAGGACCTGATTAACGCCAGGTTAAAAGAAGCGCAGGGTCAAACAGATACACTACAGGTTGGTAAGGATACAATAACAATACCAATAGATAGTGTCTCTGCTGGTCTGGATTCGGTAGTGGTTGTGACTGCTGATACACTTAAGGCACCTCTACCGAAAGTAGTCAATACTGATGATTATGTTTTTGAGGATGAGGTTGTAAAGCAAGTACAGCCCAGCGAAACGTTTCTGAACCGGTACATGAAAGCCAGGGAACGTAGCCGGATTATGGGTCCGTTTCCCTACGAGTCAAAATTCAGTGCGAATAACCTGGTTACTTCAATGGTGATTGATCCGTTAAGGGGTTTAGGCTTTTTATTGGAGGCCCAAATGAATGATATGCTGGAAAATTACAGGTTTTTTGGTGGTATTATGACCTCTATTGATTTACGAAATGCCGATGCCTATGCCGAGTTTCAATACCTGCCACACTTCATAGACTTTAGTGCCCGTTTCGATCGAAAGGCAATTCGGTGGGAACCTTACAGCAACAGTAATATTTACCATTACTCTTACAATAAGGTAGAATTTGGTGCCGCCTTTCCTATTACTGATCGGATTCGTTTTGCCGTAAAACCATTTGGTATGATGGCACGATCAGTAAACCTTGGGCTCTCATCTTTCCCGATAAATCCTCCTTCGGAATTACCACTAAGTAATTATTACGCTGGCGCAAAGACTGAACTAGTGTACGATAATTCCATTACCAGCGGATTGAATATAATTGAAGGCACACGAGGTAAATTGATTTTCAATCACTTCCAGGGCATCAATAATGCAAATAATAGTTTTAGTCAGGTATCGTTGGACATTCGTCATTATCAGAAGATTTACAAAGAAATTGTTTTTGCAGTGCGCGGATTTGGCGGAGCCTTCTTTGGCCATTCACCTAAGCAATATTTGCTGGGCGGTATGGATAACTGGGCTTTCAATAAAACATACCAGGATGGACGTGATAGTGAAGGCAATGAAAATACACTAGGTACCAGGGCAGAAAATCAGGATATCTTATTTGTGGAGTTTGCAACCAATTTAAGAGGATTTCCATATGCAACATTATTTGGAAGCAATGTATTGCTGATGAATGCAGAGTTCCGTTTGCCCCTAATCCGGGCTTTGAGCAATACGCCAGTATCTTCAAACTTCTTTCAGAATATGCAACTCATAGCATTCTATGATATTGGTACAAGCTGGACGGGTAAACCACCATTTGATTCGGGAACAAGTGTACGCATCGATCGGATTAACAATGGCCCTTTTGAGATTGACATTAAGAATTTCCTAAACCCCTGGTTATATAGTTATGGTGTAGGTATGCGATCCGTGATTTTCGGTTACTATATGAAATTTGATCTGGCCTGGCCAGTGGAAAACTTTGAAGTAGGCAAACCACAATTCCTGTTCACATTGGGCTTTGATTTTTGATCAGGCTTAAAAGCAATACTTTAATTCTTCCTGCTCTCTATTACCTTTAGCACACAATATTTTAAACTACTGAATTATGATTAAATCCATGACAGGTTATGGCCAGGTTATAGACGATGACGGTAAAACTAAAATTTTAGTTGAAGTAAAAAGTCTTAACTCAAAATTTTTGGATTTGAACCTCCGTATCCCAAAAGGATTTTCCGACAAAGAAATCGAGGTACGCAACGTAATCAGCGATATTTTAGAACGCGGAAAGGTTTCTGTTTCAATTGACATTCAGCGGACCGAGGGCGATATAAAACAACTCTATAATGAAGCACTCTTCACGGCATACTATGCAGAATTGAAAAAACTGGCTGATAGGGTGATGGCCCCATATGACCGGTTATTTGAAATGGCGCTGAACTCACCCGAGGTGGTCCAGAATAAGCAGAATGAAGAAGGCAATGAGGAAGAATGGACCAGGATTCGAAAGGTAATAAAAGCAGCGATCTCCCGATGCGATACATTCAGGGGTGATGAGGGCACTGTTCTTGAAGGCAAACTGAATGGATATGGTGAGGCTATCAAGTCATCTTTATTAGAAATAGAAGCGCTTGATGCAGGAAGAATCAATAAAATAAGGGAAAAACTAAAAGGGAATGTTGTTTCTTTCTTTGGTGAAGAAGGATATGATGTTAATCGGTTGGAGCAGGAAATAATATTTTATATTGAGAAATATGATATACACGAGGAGCGTGTTCGCCTCAAAACACATTTGGATTATTTTTTACAGGTCTTAAAAGATCAGCAATCTAACGGGAAAAAACTAGGCTTTATTTCTCAGGAGATTGGCCGTGAAATTAATACCATCGGATCAAAAGCCAATGATGCAGTAATTCAGAAACATGTTGTAGCGATGAAGGAGGAACTGGAGAAAATCAAGGAACAATTGGGGAATGTATTATAATCTCTTGTGAAAGTCCCTTCCACCCTTTCCGGTGTACTACTTTATTCTGTCATCTCGGCAGCCTTTATTGGACCGGGAACAATTACAGTGGCATTATCGGCCGGGGCCACTCATCAACTCCAATTACTATGGGCTGTTTCACTGGGTACCATTGGCTGCCTGGTGCTTCAGGAAGTTTCAGCGCGGATTGTAATTAGCAGCGGGTTAAATCTTGGTCAGGCATCACAACAATGTTTTGGCACTTCATGGGGCAAAGTGCTGATGATAGTGGTGGGTGTAACGGTTATGCTGGGCTGTGCGGCATATGAAGCCGGAAACATTCTGGGTGCTGTTTCAGGTCTCAACCTGCTTACAGATATCAACACAAAAATACTCACCGTAATAATTGTGGCCTCTGCCTTATTTGTATTGTGGACCAATAAACGCCAGGCAATTGCATGGTTGATGACTGCATTAGTAGGATTAATGGGCATAGCTTTTTTCGTGCTTGCTCTCAAACAACCATTTGCATTTAGCGATGTTGTTACTAATGCTGCAGTGCCTGTGTTTCCTTCGGGAAGTGCATTACTTATATTGGGGTTAGTGGGCACTACCATTGTTCCGTACAATATTTTTTTAGGATCGGGCATTAGTAAAGGAAAAACAATTCCGTTAATGCGTGTTGGTCTTTCGGTTTCGGTGCTGATAGGCGGACTGATTACTGCAGCCATACTCATAGCCGGCACATCGGTACAGGCCTTCTCTTCTTTTCCGGAACTGGCGTTGGCGTTGAACGAAAAACTAGGCATGATGGGATCCATTGCCCTGGGTGTAGGATTGTTTGCTGCTGGATTTTCTTCCTCTATCACCGCACCGTATGCATCCTCCATTATTGCGTCAACTATTTTCGGTTGGGATGATCAGCGCAGACTTCGGTGGGTGTGGGGCGCTGTATTGGGCATCGGTTTTTTGTTTGGAATAAGTGGCATACGCCCGATACCAGTAATTCTTACTGTACAGGCACTAAACGGATTAATTCTTCCGTTGCTTGTAGCCCTGCTGATTGGTTTGATAAATCACAAGAAGTTGATCCCGAAGCAACATCGGAATGGA
>CAZCRJ010000262.1:0-4766 GCA_964501015.1 uncultured Roseivirgaceae bacterium
ACATAAGCTGATTTCCTTGCCGATGATTGGCGCTCATCAAAGTGTATTCGTTCCATCGGATTTTCCTATTAACCCTTCTAAATCTGCAGTCAACCATTCCGCCATCATGGTTGGTAATTTTCAGGCTAATACCTCCAGTATTCCTTATCTTTTAATAATTAACCAGCCGTAAAAAACCTCCACTATATTCTGTCACTTTACTTAAGTTTGATTACTTAATCAAAATCACAATGAGAACTTTCGTACTGCTGCTCTTTATCGTGCTTATAACGACACCTTCATGGAGTCAGAAATCAAAATCTGCCCAACCTGTTGTTCAGAAAAAGCCTCTTTCTCACGATGTGTATGACAACTGGAAGGAGATTTCCTACCGTGCACTCACCACCGATGGTGCATTTGCCGCCTATACCATCAACCCTCAGGATGGTGATGGAAAGATCATCTTTCAAAACCTGAAAACCCTGGCGCAGGATTCTGTTAAACGAGCAGCAGAAATTTCACTTACGTGGGATAGCCGCTATGCCATATTCAAAATAAAACCACAGAAAGATGCAGTAAAAGAACTTCGCAGGCAGAAAAAGAAAAAAGAAGATTTACCGAAAGACTCATTGGGGATCTATTCCTTCGCATCTCGTAAGGTGGAGAAAATACCAGAGGTAAAATCCTTTAAAGTTCCGGAAAAAACCGGAGGCTGGTTAGCGTATCAACTGGAGGCAGCAAAAGAAATCAAGCCTAAGGCAGAAGGTAAATCCGCTGAAAAAGTGGAAGGCAAAACAGAGCCTTCTAAACCTAAGAGTGTAAAGAAAAATACAGATGACAACGGGTACACCCTGGTGTTGCGTAATCTGAATGATAACAAAGAAACTCAATTCGGATTTGTAAAAGACTATACTTTCGCAAAGTATGGTCAAGGTCTTTTGTTCCACTCTACCGGAAATGATTCTACCCTTAAACCCGGAGTATATTGGTATGATTTACAAAATGCTCAACTCAATATGGTATATGAGGGCAAAAGCAAATACAAAGTAAAAGGCCTTTCCATTAATGAGGATGGAACGCAGGCTGCCTTTCTGGTCGATTCAGATACAACAAAAGCACTTGTCCGCTATCACAAGCTTTACCATTGGAAAAAAGGAAGTGACCCTGCCAATCTGATAGCCGATGAACAATCAAGTGGTATACCCCAGGATTGGATTATCAGTGAGCATTATACTCCGCTCTTTTCCAAAGACGGGTCGAAATTGTTTTTTGGATCATCTCCAAAACCCATCGTACAGGACACCACGTTATTAACCGAAGAAATTGTAAATGTGGAAGTGTGGGCATGGAACGATGACTACATTTACCCACAACAAAACAGAAGGCTGGAGGCAGATAAGAAACGCTCGTACATTTCAGCTATTCATTTGACTAACAATACTAAAATTGTTCAACTCGCTCAGGCGTCTATGCCTAATCTTGAACTGGGCGATGAGGGGAATGCGCTCATTGCCTTATCCGAAAATGAATCGCCCTACCTGATGATGCGCACCTGGGATATTGATGTGTACAAGGATTTAATACTGGTCAATATTCTGAATGGGACTACACAAATTATTAAGGAAAAAGTAAAAGGCACTGCACGCCTCTCGCCTAAAGCCAACTATGTTGTATGGTTCAGCAACCCTGACACCGCCTGGCATAGTTACTCCATCGCCAACAAGAAAACGGTGAAGTTGAACGAACCATTAAAAGTAAAGTTTGCCGATGAACAGGATGATCATCCCTATTATCCATCCAGTTATGGTACCGCTGGTTTTACAAGCAACGATGCCCTATTCATAGCCTATGATCGCTATGACCTCTGGGCCTTCGATCCGGAAAACCGAAGCGCACCGAAAAATCTTACAGCCATTGGAAGAAAGGAAAAGATACGCTTCCGATATGTCCGACTCGATCCGGAAGAACGCTTCATTGATCCTGAAAAGGAAATGCTGCTTTCTGCTTTTAATGAAGTTACTAAGCAGTCGGGTTATTATACGCTGTCGCTTAAAGATGGTAAACTAACCAAACTGATTATGGGTGATTATCGCTATGGTAATCCCGTGAAAGCAAGAAACGCCAACACCATTCTATTTACCCGCGAAAGCTTCCGCGAGTTCCCCGATGTGTGGACTTCCGATATCCGTTTTACTGCACCTAAAAAATTGTCGAATGCCAATCCACAAATGCGAAACTATTTTTGGGGAAATGTAGAACGTGTTCAATGGGTTTCTGCCGATAATATTCCCCTTGAAGGATTACTTTATACACCAGAAGGTTTCGACCCGAAGAAAAAATACCCGATGATGGTATATTTCTATGAACGAAATTCCGACAATCAGCATCAACATCTTGCGCCTGCGCCTATACGTTCCTCTATTAATTACTCCATGTATACCAGCAATGGCTATGTGGTTTTTGTGCCGGATGTTGTGTACAAGATCGGGTATCCGGGTGAGAGTGCCATGAACTGTATTATGCCAGGCGTAACCTCTCTTATTGCAAAGGGATTTGTCGATGAAAAACGCATCGGCATTCAAGGACATAGCTGGGGAGGATACCAGATTGCCTACATGGTTACCCGCACCAATCTTTTTGCTGCAGCTGAAGCCGGTGCACCGGTGGTAAACATGATCAGCGCATATGGGGGCATTCGCTGGGAGACTGGACTAAGCCGGATGTTCCAATATGAACAATCGCAAACACGATTGGGCGGAACACTTTGGGAAAAGCCCCTGCTCTACATTGAAAACTCACCCATTTTTACAGCGGATAAAATTCAAACTCCCATACTGATGATGCACAACGATGCCGATGGTGCAGTGCCCTGGTACCAGGGAATTGAATACTACATGGCCTTGCGCAGATTAAATAAGCCTGTCTGGATGTTGAATTATAACGGCCAGGGGCATGGGTTAACGCAACGTGAACACCGCATTGATTTTGCAAAGCGTATGATGCAATACTTCGATCACTACCTGAAAGATGCCCCTATGCCCGATTGGATGAAACGTGGTGTTCCTGCTATCGAAAAAGGAATCAAACAGGGATTTTAATATAACTTCTTGTTGATATTGATGTTATTAGAGTCATGCCTGTTACCTTTACTCAGATAAAACTTTAAACGAATCGTTATGGCACAAATTAAATTAGGCGAAAATGTAGTAAAAACCAGTGGCGAGCTTCCTTCTGTTGGATCTTCCGCACCAGGTTTTACATTAACCAACACTGACTTCAAAGACCAGACCCTTCAGGATTTCTCTGGCAAAAACATAATCCTTAATATCTTCCCCACTATTGACACGGGTGTGTGTTCTGCTTCGGTACGGGAATTCAATAAGCGAGCAGCTGGCTTAGCGGATACAGTGGTCCTTTGTGTTTCTAAAGATCTACCGCTCTCTCAGAAAAAATTCTGTGGTGCTGAAGGAATCGAAAACGTTTCTATGCTTTCCGATTTCCGCAACTTAAATTTTTCTAAAAATTACGGACTGGAAATGGCCGATGGTGGATGGTATGGATTATTCGCCCGTGCTGTTGTGGTAATCAACAAAGAGGGTAAAATCTCCTACACGGAACTAGTCCCTAAAATTGGCCAGGAACCGAACTATGATGCAGCCATTGCTGCGCTATAAGTAGTAATCAAAATTTTCAGATCCAAAATTCCTGAGTGCATAACGCTTCAAAAATTTTGGATCTGATTTTTTTACTGCCCTACCATAAAGACCGCATTGGAGAATAACATCTTTCCACTCTCCCAGAAGTTGCGGAACAACGGATCATCAACGATATAGACAATTTTTCCTCTTCCCTTATCTTCTACGCCAAACACAAACGAATTATCCATTTTCTTATTGATCAGGTACCCAGCAAACCCTTGAACTGGTTTTGCTTTTCCTTTAATCACCCCAACATTCCAACCATTCTGAAGGTAATCGAAATACAATTCATTCGTCTTAAGAGTGTAATAATAATCACCCAGACCAAAAGCCAGCGGGTGTGATTTGTCGAGTGTAATCTTATAGATCGCTCCGGAAATAGATTCCGATATTCCTTTACGCTCAGCCGATTCATACGACATCAGCACGTTCTTCGCCTGCTCTTCCTTTTCCCTTTTCTCGGCTTCCTTCCTGGCCTCATCGGTGGCGTATTTCTTTAGGGCAAATCCAGCCTTGTCGGTAAACGCATTTAAGGCCCCTGAAACCAGTATTAATCTGCCTCCAGCTGAAACCCATTCCTGAACACCTTTAAGCGTTTCCTCAGTGAATAGCTGGTAGCGACCTTCCGGTACAATCAAAACATCGTAATTCCGCAGGTCAACAGACCTGAAATAATCCGTGCCGATTTGTGTGATCGGATACTTCAGTTGCTGCTCAAAGAAATGCCAGGTAGCGCCTGCCGAAAGTGAAGAGGTCTGATCACCAACCAGCGCAGCAATGCGTGGTGCTTTCAGGTACGCTACATCTCCTGATCCAAAATCTTTGCCGGTGTCTACAAATCCGGTGGGTGATGCAAACCATTTTCTATTTCTCTGTTTGGCAAGTGTTTGTACCAGGTTATCAAAATCAATAAGGCTCTCATTATTTCTCCGCGTAACGATTAACGATCCTGCATCAAAACTTTCTCCCGCCACTTTAAAGGGTCGTTGTGCCGCTCTTACCTTAACTCCACTATTCATTAATGCGCACAAGAATTCCACATCGGCCAAACTCTGATATCGGAAGACATAAGCATAGGGCCTGCCTTCA
>CAZCRJ010000263.1:0-4759 GCA_964501015.1 uncultured Roseivirgaceae bacterium
ATCGTGCTCAAGAGATGGGGTATACAGGCCCCGGCTATCTTTTTTTGTCATCAATAGTGGTTGTAGATAATTCGGTAAAACCTGAGCGGGTCAGAATTAAATTCTGAATTACGTGCATTATTAGAAATGTTCTTGCGGTTTGTAAGAAAAAATTACAACAAACGTTTGCTGCAATCGTGTTCGGTGATGGAGAGTATACTTGAGATGACTAATGGGCAGGCTTGGTTGCCCGGATCATCTCCCGTTTCCCGGGAGGCCCTTGGAGAGTTTCAATACGAAAGCCAACACTTTTTAAATCGCGTTTTACCTGACCCTTGGCGCAATAGGTAACCAAAATACCTCCGGGCTTCAAGGCGTTAACCACTTTATCGAATATTGATGGCTTCCACATTTCAGGTTGCTTTTCAGGAGCAAAGGCATCGAAATAAATGATATCATAGTGCGCTTTAGGAAGCGCTGCTGTTTGAATGGTTTGCTTGATCTTATTTAACGTAAAACCAGGTGTGAGGGAAATTTGTTGATTCCACTCGGCCGTGTGGATCGCGTTAAATAAGTACTGGTCACCGGTTTCGCCAGCATAATTCAATTTCGACCAGATGGAATGATCCAACGGGAACGGCTCCAGGGTGGTATAGAAAATAGTGCCAGCTAGTGGTGTACCATGTTGAGCACTAAGCCAGGCGTTTAATCCTGTTCCGAAGCCTATCTCCAATATAGCAATTTCCTTAATCCCTTCTTCCATTTTGAAATCAAGACCATGCTTAATGAATACATGCCGCGATTCCTGAACGGCTCCGTGTATGGAATGGTATGTTTCATTCAATTCACTGTTTTTCAGTGTATGAGAACCGTCTTTGGTAAAAATGATTTCTATCATGTTTTCGTGGAACCTAACCAATTACATTCGTCTTGAGAGCAGGGGCAACATGAGAATTCCAGAACATTCAGCACCAGTATCACTCGTAACCATACTACACTATATTGTTTTGGGCGGGGTTATTCTTTATGTAGGCCGTCCGTTGTTTATACCACTTTCTTTCGCCCTGCTGATCAGTTGTATTTTATATCCGATCTGCATTTGGCTTGAACACCATAAGGTAAAAAAAATGACAGCGATTCTGCTTAGCATTTCGCTCATTTTTATTCTACTGGGAGCAATCATTTATGTTTTTGTTCAACAAATAATTGGGTTCTCCACTGAATGGGTGAATTTATATAGCAAAGTGATGCAATCCTATGATCAGCTGAGCATCTGGATTGAACAACGATTCGACATCAATAGAGAGGCGCAGGTGGCGTGGCTTAGTAACGCGATTAATCAATCGGGTGCAGACGCTATGGGGTTCTTGAGCAGAACGATCTCTGCAGGAACAATATCTGCAGTTTTATTCATTCTTATACCGGTGTATGTAGTATTGATTCTATATCATCGCGACCGGTGGGTGGAGGTTGCTTATAGAATATTTCCAACACAGCGCAGAGAGCGTGTTCGCGAAATACTTCACCTGAGCATCCAATCGTATTATGGATTTATAAAGGGTATGGCTTTAGTGTATTTAATTGTTGGCGTGCTAAACAGTCTGGGGTTATTTTTATTAGGGATACCCCATGCAATTTTATTTGGGTTCACAGCATCGCTTTTAACGTTCATCCCTTATGCAGGAATAATCTTTGCGTCCCTTCTTCCCATCACCATTTCCTGGATAACATATAATTCCATCTGGTATCCGATAGGGGTAATAGTAATCTTTACAGTTGTTCAATACCTCGAAGCCAATATCATTTTTCCCCTGGCAGTTAGCAGCAGGCTAAAGTTGAATGCCCTGGTAACCATATGCGCAATAGTAATAGGCGGTGTATTGTGGGGCCTTGCCGGATTAATTTTGTTCATTCCGCTGCTTGGAATACTGAAGCTTATAGCCGACCGCACACCAGCATTAAAAACGTGGGCAATTCTTTTGGGAGGTGATAGGAATGAATTTAGTGATCCTTGATGATCAGGGCAACGGCATAGGCATTTACGCCTTCGTCACGCCCGACATACCCAAGCTTTTCATTGGTGGTGGCTTTGATGGAAACATCGTCTTCTTCAATATTCATTAAAGGCGCCAGCACTTTTTTCATGTCTGGGATGTGAGGATTAATTTTGGGATGCTCAAGACAAATGGTACAATCAATATTCCCGATTTTCCACCCTTTTTCCTTCAGCATACGGGTTACTTCTTTCAGGAAGAATTTGCTGTCCATGCCGCTCCACCGTGTATCCGTGTTTACGAAATGAAATCCAATGTCGCGCAAGTTGGCAGCGCCAAGCAAGGCATCACACATGGCATGGATGAGTACATCAGCATCGGAATGACCGGAGGCCCCTTTTGTTGCCGGCAGCTTTATTCCGCCAAGCCAAAAGTCTCGTCCTTCTTCCAACTGGTGCACATCAAATCCTAACCCAACACGAATTTTCATACGCTATAAATTATTTGACTTATAATACATAACACTTGCATTCTCTTCCAGTAGCATAGTTTCTGCAACTTCTTGAAGATCGGCCGTTGAAATCTTTTCAATACCTACGCGCTCTTCATTTACGCGATTGGTATTCCCCGATAAGGAGGCAAAGGCCAGGTTCATGGCGCGGTTCATCACTTCTACTTCATCAAACTCAAAGCTCGTTTCTGATTGATTCTTCACTTTCTGAAGCTCCTCTTCCTTTACTCCTTCTTCGCGTACTGACGTAACGATTTTATCCACCTCTTCTTCCGCTACCCGCAAATCAACACCATCCTTAACCCTTCCGCTGATGATGAACAATCCTGGATCTAATGTTCCCATAACAAATGAAGAAAGAGAAGTAAAGATCTCTTTTTCTTTTACCAGGCTGCTGTATAATCTGCTGGACTCACCTCGACCTAAAACATCACTCAGTAAATCGTAGGTATAATAATCCGGATGAAACCTTCCGGGCATATGGTACATTTTGTAAAATACATTGGCCGGAACATTGGCTTCAACTTGCAGAAATCGCTTGCTGGTTTGTGTTGGTTCATGCGGTAAGTTTCGTAGCTTTTTATTGCCCGCTGGAATTGGACCAAACCATTTTTCAGCAAGTTCTTTTACTTGTTTCACCGTAACATTTCCGGCTACAACCAGAATGGCATTGTTGGGAATATAGTGGGTGAAGAAAAAGTCCTTAACATCGTCCATTCCAGCATTTTCAATGTGACTGATTTCCTTGCCGATGGTGGCCCACTTATACGGATGGACCTGGTAGGCCAGCGGGCGAAGCTTAAGCCACACATCACCATAAGGTTGATTCAGGTAGCGTTGTTTGAATTCTTCAATGACCACCTTGCGCTGAACTTCCAGCACGTTTGGATCAAACGATAAACTCAGCATGCGGTCACTTTCCAGCCAGAACCCGGTTTCAATATTGGCAGCCGGTACGGTTAAGTAATAATTGGTAATATCTGTATTGGTAAACGCATTGTTTTCTCCGCCAACCAGTTGCAATGGTTCATCGTAGTTGGGAATATTAACTGAACCGCCAAACATGAGGTGCTCAAATAAATGTGCGAAACCGGTTTTGGTTTCCTGCTCATCGCGTGAACCTACATCATATAAGATATTCATGACGGCAATTTGAACGGTAGGATCTTCATGCACGATTACACGAAGTCCATTATCCAGGGTAAATTCAGAATACGAAATCATACGGTTCAAAAGTACTGAAAACTAATTTGTTAATCAGGCCTGAGAAATCGCTCAAAAACTCCATTAACTTTACCCGACTTTACAGCCAGGTATGAATTTCAACAGAAGCGAACTCACTACTGATTACCTTAAACACCTCTACAAGGCCATTGTTCGGCCTCGATTGATAGAGGAAAAGATGCTGATTCTTTTACGGCAAAATAAAATCAGTAAATGGTTCAGTGGTATTGGTCAGGAAGCAATAGCCGTTGGGTTAACAGAAGCCCTGGATCAGGATGAATATATTCTGCCCATGCACAGAAACCTCGGGGTATTTACGTCACGCAACATGCCTTTCGAAAGGCTTTTTGCACAGTGGCAGGGAACGATGAAGGGGTATACAAAAGGGCGTGATCGCTCCTTCCATTTTGGCACAAACGAACATCATATTGTTGGAATGATTTCTCACCTCGGTCCGCAAAATGGTGTGGCCGATGGAATTGCTTTAGCCAGCAAACTGAAGCAGGAAAATAAAGTAACGGCAGTATTCAATGGTGATGGCGGCACAAGCGAAGGCGATTTTCACGAAGCAGTTAATGTGGCCGCAGTATGGGATCTTCCAGTGATTTTTGTTATTGAAAATAATGGCTATGGATTATCCACGCCAAGTCGTGAGCAATTTCGGTGTGCCGCATTTGTTGATAAGGCTATTGGGTATGGTATTGAAGGAATTCAGATTGACGGGAATAATATTCTTGAAGTTTACGCTTCTGTAAAAAAGATTGCAGATGATATACGAAAAAACCCCAGACCGGTTTTACTGGAGTGCATGACCTTTCGTATGCGCGGGCATGAAGAAGCTTCGGGCACAAAGTACGTTCCAAAGGAATTAATGGAGGAGTGGGCTGCGAAAGACCCGGTAGAGAATTATGAAAAATTTTTAGTTGCCGAAGGAATTCTTGTTCAAAAGGAAATAGAGACTATCCGGAATACAATAAAAAAGGAAATTGATGCCGGATTGGAGATTGCGTTTCAGGAAACACATCCGGTTGCAAATACCACACAGGAACTC
>CAZCRJ010000264.1:0-4741 GCA_964501015.1 uncultured Roseivirgaceae bacterium
GGAGCAAGATAATACGCGCATCAGTCAGAATACCTCTAAGATCATTATCCTGATCAGCGATGGCGAAGACTTTGGCGATGAAACCAGCGACATCGGGCGGCAGGTGGAATCAAATGGATATAAACTATTTACGCTTGGGGTAGGCACAGAAAAAGGCGGACAAATCCGGACCAGTTCAGGCTATCGTACCGATCGCCAGGGAAATGTGGTAGTCACTAAACTCAATCCGGAAGCGTTAAAAACACTGGCCAGCAAAACCGGGGGAAGGTATTTTGAGATCAACGAAAGCCGAAACGATGTATCCAGGCTAATTAATACCATCAATAATATTGAAGGCGAATTGATGGAAGCACGCTTTGTGGATGTTTCTGCAAATAAATATGTTTACTTTCTGATGGCCGGTATACTATTGCTGGTACTGGATGTGTTACTCCAACAAAAGACGATCAGGATATGAAGGTATTGTTTATGTTTGTTTTGCTATTGGTGCTGATTACGGATCCGGGAAAGATCAGTCAAATCAACCGTGCAAAAGAAGAAGCAAAAAAAGCATATCAGGCAGGAGATTATGCCACCGCCATATCCAAATACACCTACCTCACCGATTCACTTGCTGTCAATGAAGATGAGCTTCGCCTTAACCTTGCCAATGCTTACTTCCAGGTAAGCGATACGGCCAGTGCTATCGGACATTACCAGACCCTTACCCAGAGTAACAAGAACACCATCCGCTCTACCGCACAGCAGCAACTGGGTGTTATTAAAAACAAACAGGAAAAGTTTGAGGAAGCACTAAATCATTTCAAGGAAGCTATCAAAAGCAATCCGGCCAACGATGATGCCCGCTACAACTATGAACTGCTGAAACGAAAACTGGACGAAGAGAAAAAACAGGATCAGCAAAAACAGGATCAACAGCAGGATAAAAAGGACCAGCAAAAAGATCAGCAGAAAAAAGACGAACAGAAAGAACAGGAGAAGAAGGATAAAGACAAGCAGGATCAGGAAAAGAAAGATCAGGACAAAAACAACGATCCGGATAAAGACGATAAAAAGAAGGACGATCAGCAAAAAGAAGAACAACAGAACAACGATCAGCAGGAAGACAAAAAGGAAAATAAACCCTCTTCCGAAAAACTGGAGCAGATGAAAATCACAGAAGACAAAGCTAAAATGATTCTGGATGCCATGAAAAATCAGGAGATTCAATACCTCCAGCAAAACAAACGAAAAGCAACACAACCAAAAGACAAAAACAAACCTGACTGGTAAAGGAAAACGTAAGCACTTACACACATAAACACGTACACACTTTTATGAAAGAAGTATATATCATCGCTGCCGTGCGCACCCCTATTGGAAGTTTCGGAGGAAGCCTGGCCTCTGTTACTGCTGTTCACCTTGGCGCTACCGCGGTTAAGGGAGCCATTCAAAAAGCAGGCATTGACCCGAAGCATATCCAGGAAGTATTTATGGGTAATGTAATTTCTTCTGGCTTACAGCAAGCACCTGCCACACAGGTAGCAGTTGCAGCCGGCCTTGGGTATGAGATACCCTGTACACTCATCAACAAAGTATGTGCTTCAGGAATGAAGGCGGTTATGCTGGGGGCACAATCCATTATGCTCGGACAAAATGATGTTGTCATTGCCGGTGGTATGGAAAGCATGTCGAATATCCCCTACTACTTGTTAAAGGCTCGCTACGGATACCGCTATGGTAACGGTGATGTGGTGGATGGATTAACTTACGATGGCCTTACCGATGTGTATAACCAATGTGCGATGGGCGTTTGTGCGGATAATACCGCCAAAGAAATGAGCATCTCCCGCCAGGATCAGGATTCCTATGCCATCAACTCCTATAAACGTGCAGCCGCAGCATGGACAGCAGGAAAATTTGATACTGAGATTGTTCCTGTAGAAGTAGTTGACCGCAAAGGAAATGTCACCGCGTTCAACCACGATGAAGAATATAAGAATGTGAACTTCGATAAAATTCCTGGCCTGCGTGCTGTGTTCACCAAAGACGGAACGGTTACTGCTGCCAACGCCTCTACCATAAACGATGGCGCTGCTGCCCTGGTAATAATGAGTAAGGAAAAAGCAGAACAACTGGGCCTTAAACCAATTGCTAAAATAAGGGGCTTTGCCGATGCGGCTCAGGATCCGATGTGGTTTACCACCACGCCATCATTGGCTATTCCAAAGGCATTACACCATGCGGGTGTCGAAGCTAGAAATGTCGACTATTATGAAATCAATGAAGCGTTTGCTGCAGTCGCCATTGCCAACAACATCAAGCTTAACCTGGACCCGGCACGCGTTAATGTAAACGGTGGAGCCGTAGCGCTGGGCCATCCTCTCGGTGCATCGGGTGCACGCATTATCACAACACTTATAAATGTCTTGAAACAAAACAATGGTACTATCGGGACAGCAGGAATCTGCAACGGTGGTGGTGGTGCATCAGCTATCGTAATCGAAAATGCCTGATGTCCGGCAATAAATGCAATACAACATCCGTAAAATTCTTGCGTTACGTTGTGAAGGTTGAGTATATTTAATCCCATGCTGAGAGTTGTAGTCCTGGTAATTATTTCCCTTACTTCCTGTTCGCTCTATGCTCAGCGTGAAGTGCGCACCTATTATGATCCGTCACGAAAACAAGTACAGGAAGTGTATGCCGTTTCGCGCGAAGACAATGAAAAACTGGTGGGCCTGTACCAGCGATATTTCCCGGATGGAAAGCTGGCCATCGAAGGTACTTTCGATAATGGAAAAAAATCAGGTGCCTTCACCGAATACCATGACACCGGTTTTCCTGCCCGAAAGCTCGTGTATGTAAACGGCATGCGCCATGGCCCCGTAGAAGTATTTGATGAAGAAGGAAGAAAAGTACAGCGCGCCTATTACCAGAACGACCTGCTCGTAGACAGTGTGCAGTCATACTACGACAACGGTATTATGAAAAGTGAAACCGTTTTCAAAAAAGGAAAACCAGAAGGTGTTGTGCGTGAATATTTTTCCAATGGAAACCTGAAGAGTGAAACACATTACCTGAATGGTAAACCGAATGGCATCACACGCCTCTATTACGAAAGTGGCATCATTGCCTCAGAGGCCAATTACCGAAACGGAGTCATGACCGGTTTCATGAAAACGTATTATACCAACGGACAACTGGAAACAGTATCCACCATGGAGGAAGGTGCAAAAAATGGCCAGTACAAAAATTATGACCGCGAAGGTCACCTTTTGCTGGAAGGATCCTTCATGAATGGGAAACTGCATGGTGATAACACAGCCTACTATGCAAGCGGTTCACTGAAACATAAACTCAAATTTGTGGAAGGAAGAAAAACCGGCACAGGTCTGACGTACCATGAAAATGGAGTGATTAAGGTGAAAGAACAGATGTCACTGACCGGAAAAGACTGGGTGACAGAAGAATTTACCGATGCCGAAAAAAAGGTCTCGGTGAAACGCTATCGCGATGACCTTCCGCATGGTACCTGGGTAAAGTACTATGACGATGGCAAAACTGAAAAAGTAAAAGAAACCTGGGAAGCTGGTAAACTTTCAGGCATCCGGTATCAGTTTTTTCAGAACGGAAAAGTTGCTGTGGAAGAGACGTATAAATTTAACCTGCTGAACGGGCCATTTAAAACCTATTATGAATCCGGTACACTCCAAAGCCAGGGGGAAGCACGATCAAACCGCAAACATGGTATGTTTACTGCATATCATTCCAATGGCCAGGTAAAAGAACAGGGGGAATACATAGCCGATAAAAAACATAAGGAGTGGAAAGAATTTGATGAAACCGGAAACCTCACCAAAACACTCCTCTTTAAAGCGGGCATATTATTGGAGTAATCTCCAACGTAATTCCGGTTCTTTACGCCAGCTCATTCAACAAAATAAAAATCCCAAACCTGCAGGCTGGTCGGAAATCTAATACTTTGCTTACTTTGCGGCCTTATGGAAGCCATCAAAGAGACGCATTTTACCTTCCCCGGCCAAACCGGCTTATACCGTGGCAAAGTCCGCGATGTATACTACTTCGGAAACCTAATGGCCATGGTGGCTACCGACCGCATATCGGCATTTGATGTAGTGCTGCCGCGTGCTATTCCGGACAAAGGCCGTGTGTTGAATCAGATAGCCGCCCGTAACCTGGAAGCTACTAAACACCTGGTGCCCAACTGGGTAATAGCCACACCAGATCCCAACGTAACCATTGGTTTTACCTGCCAAACCTTTCCTGTGGAAATGGTTGTGCGTGGGTACCTTGCCGGTCATGCCTGGCGAGAATATAAATCAGGAAAGCGCCAGGTATGCGGTGTTGACCTGCCGGATGGATTGAAAGAAAATGATCAACTCCCCCACCCCATCATTACTCCAACAACAAAGGCATCCGTTGGCCATGATGAAGACATTTCGCGAGAAGAAATTCTGTCACGCGGATTGGTTTCCGAGGAACAGTATCGCGTAATGGAAGACTATACCTTGAAGCTCTTTGTTAAAGGCACTGAACTTGCCGCAACCCGTGGACTTATATTGGTGGACACCAAGTATGAATTCGGACATCATGACGATACCATCTACCTGATTGATGAAGTGCATACCCCCGATTCATCGCGCTATTTTTATGCTGATGGGTATGAAGCTCGCCAGCAACGAGGAGAATCACAGAAACAACTCTCCAAAGAATTTGTACGGCAGTGGCTGATTGAAAA
>CAZCRJ010000265.1:0-4733 GCA_964501015.1 uncultured Roseivirgaceae bacterium
CCTGCACAAAGCTCTCTTTGAAAATCTTGTCATGGGGTATCTGATGTTCGCCCAGTAACGCTTCCACATTCTTCATCATACCCTCTGGTCCGCACATGAGGTAGGTTGTGTTCTCAATTCCCCAGGAAGGTAAGCGCTCGAATAGTTTCTTCAGCATGTCAGGATTTAACAAACCGGAGTATCCCTGCCAGTTCATCGGAGCATTATCCAGAATATGAATTACCCGCAACCTTCCTTCATAGTTTGTTTCCCACGTTGCCAGCTCATCTTTGAAAATAATGCTTTCAATATCGCGGTTGCAGTAGATCAGAGAAACAATGCTGTCGGGCTCCTGAGTCAATAAACTTTTGATGTGCGACATCATGGGAGTAATGCCTGACCCACCAGAAAACATAATCAGATGACGCTTGCGATCCTTGCTAAATTCAGTTGTGAAATGACCCATGGGCTCGAGCACCCGAATGACATCGCCTACTTTAATTTGTTGTAATACCCAGTTCGACATCAACCCATTATCTACGCGTTTTATTGTAACAGCGAGATCTTCATCCACATAAGGTGAAGTGCATAACGAATATGCTCTGCGAACTTCTTTGCCGTTGATGGTAGTGATCAGGGTTAAAAATTGCCCAGACTTATAGGTAATTTTTGGTTCAGGTTGATGGAAAACAATGGAAATTGCGTCCTTCGTTTCGTTGACAATTTGTTTTACTGTAAGGTTGTGGTAATGTGGGCCAGCAGCTGGCTTATCTTCCTTTTTACTCTTCTTAAAAAACCCAAAAGCCATCAGAATATGTGATTATATGATTAAATATTGAACCAATATGTAAGTTTAAGGACCAGTGCCCTGTTTTTGCTTACCAGTCTTTCGGGCAGATAGTTCTCTGTATAAACAACAAAAAAATCGGACGCTGGTTTAAACCGCCATTGAAATCTGGCGTTCAGGTTTACATTGTCTTCTTTGTTGTTGAACTGCACAAAAGTAGTGAGGAAAAGCTTATCCGTGAAGGTCAGATCAAGCCTGGGACCAATTAAAACCAACCGTTGTTTCCCATAATCACCATCCAATACCACATTATTATAGTCGAATAAAACCGATAGACTGCCAAAAGGTTGTACCCTATAGTTTACCTGGCCATTAATATTGAAGTTCGAACCATTATAAAATCCTCCCCAGCCTGTCTGAAAAGCGTAATTCAACAATTTACGTTGATCAGACTGATATTCAAGTGTTGCTCGTCTCCAGGTAAATTCCTCACCGGCAAGGAACTTGTTAAAGTCTGAACTAATCGGGTTGAAGTCCTGAGTTAAGAACTGGTATGTTTGATTCAGTACAAACCTTACCTGGGAAGTGTTCACGAATTCCACACGGTAATCGGCACTGATATCCGTATCGGTAGTTTCTCCGGTGGGTATTTTGGTGAAATTCCAGGTAAGGGATGGACCCATTACAGCGATGCTTTCACTTTTTGGATAGAACCTCCAGTTGACCTTTCCAAAACCACTAAAAAATCCGGGATAAACCTGTAATCCGGGAACGTAACCTGTTTCGGCATTGAAGTTTTCACCCATGACCTGAATGGCCCCCATTACATCAAATTCCCGAACAAAATATCCGAGAAATGATCCATAGGAATAATTCTTTTCGTCTGAAAAACCATCCAGTGAGCGGGCATCTTTGGAGAAGAGGTTGGCATCGGAACCAATAACCCTGTTGTAGGTATTCAATTTCCTGACGGTATCTGTACCGTTGATGACCTCCCGCACCAGACTGGAATGATAAAACTTGCCTTCTTCATAGTTACCCACTCTAAGCGATTGCTTGTTGATCATGACCAACCCGATGTTAGACCGCGATAAAATCTGACGTTGTACAACGGCTACTGTATAATTTTGATCGGGCAGACCAAGTGCCTCACTTTTCCTGGTTTGCAGATTCATTGCCCCTATGCGCCAGGCTTTTCCCAGCTTTCCACTTACCCGTGCTCCGTATAAAATCGGTACCTTTTGAAGGCCATCTGTTGTATCCCGTACAAGACCAATCCTGCGTGAAAAAAATGGACGGGAATCCGGGAAGCCCATCTGGGCAAACAAGTCATTATTTTCCAGAAAGAATTGCCTCAATTCCGGAAACTGAAATTCAAACCGGGTTAAATTGATCACTTGGCGGTCAACCTCAACCTGTGAAAAATCAGGGTTTACCGTCAGGTCAAGGTTAAGCGATGAGGTTAATCCAATCTTAGCATCGAACCCTGTTGTTAACGTCTGATTGGCCGAACCCTTTTCATTATCCTGAGCAGAAGATCCTGCGATATAGGGTATTAGCGAAAGGTTCATGCCCGGTTTTGGCAGTGGATCATCCCAAATCAATTTTCCTGAAAAGGCAAAAGAGGCTGGAAGGTATTGAAAGGGTGTGGCAATCCAACTCGACTGTTCATTTCGTCTGGCATCATTACGAAGGATGTTGAAATTCCAGGTATCGATATTATAGCGAATGGATTTCAAGGGGATAGCCAGTTCGGCCACCCAGCGATCTTCATATCGTTTAACGGCACTATACCATTTATTATCCCAAAACGTTGAGTAATCGCTAAACTCCAGCCCACCATTTACTAGTAAGCCTTCCCGCTGAATACCATAGGGAGTGATGTTGAAAAAGAAGCCATTGGTAAAATCATTATAGGGATCGAAATAAATTCCAACATTATCATTTCCAGAGAAATCAAAGTCCCTGCGAAGCGACTGGACCACGGGATTGCTGTTTTTATCCTCACACTCTATTAAAAGGTATAAAAACACATCATCGAAGGAAATACGGAAAAATGTTTGCTGTGTGGGAGGTACGGAATCATAGGGCTTATTCATGAAAAACCCTGTGCCCAAAACGGCTTCGTGCCAGGTGTCTTCTGAGAGTTCACCATCCAGAATGATTTTATCCGTTGCTTTACGTGCATGATGCTCCTGACCGGGCCTGTGTTGTGCCGCTACACCCAACGGAAATAAAAGCAGGCTCCAAATCGCAAAACGAATAAAATTCATGGGCGCAAAACTATCAATTGTTCGAATGCAATGGGTACCTGTTGTATAAAAGGTTATGCTAAATCTTTTGTGCGGCCTGCCCATCGGTTGAATCTGCTATCCGGAATGTATTTTGTATTTTTACTTCTTAATACTTTATCGTGAAAATCAATACCCTGACTGCTATTTCACCCATTGACGGACGGTATTTTAAAACTACCTCCTCCTTGTCTCCCTATTTCTCGGAATACGGCCTGATCCGCTATAGGGTTAGGGTTGAAGTAGAGTATTTCATAGCACTAACCAATGCCCTGCCGGAACTTGCTTCCTTTCCTAAGGAGCGGGAAGAAGACCTACGGATTCTTTACAAAAACTTTAATGAAGTTGATGCTGCCGGAATAAAAGAAATTGAAAAAACCACTAACCACGATGTTAAAGCCGTGGAGTATTTCCTGAAAGAGAAATTCGAAATACTCAACTTGTCAGCGTATAAGGAGTTTATTCACTTCGGACTAACCTCACAGGATATCAACAATACTGCAATACCCTTGTCGCTGAAGGAATTTATGAACGATGAATTTCTTCCACTACTAAACAAGCTCGTACACGCATTAACAGAACTATCCCTACACTGGAAGGATATCCCGATGCTGGCACGGACACACGGACAGCCTGCATCTCCTACCCGGCTTGGTAAAGAACTTTATGTATTTGCAGAACGTGTAAATAAACAAGTTGCCTTGCTTCATACTATACCCTACTCGGCAAAATTTGGCGGAGCTACAGGTAATTTCAATGCCCATCATGTAGCCTATCCCGATATCAACTGGTCACATTTTGGCAGCACTTTCGTCAGTAACCATCTTGGTTTGGTACGCAGTGACCCGACTACACAAATCGAACATTATGATAATCTGGCCGCACTGTTCGACAACCTGAAACGCATCAATACCATTTTTATTGATTTCAGCCGGGATGTTTGGCAATATGTTGCGATGAATTATTTTAAACAGAAAATAAAGGAAGGCGAAGTAGGGTCATCAGCCATGCCCCATAAGGTTAACCCAATTGATTTTGAAAATGCAGAAGGTAATCTTGGATATGCCAATGCGCTCTTTGAATTTCTCTCAGCAAAGCTTCCCATTTCACGTTTACAACGCGATCTTACTGATTCAACCGTATTGCGCAATATCGGAGTTCCGCTGGCACATACGGTTGTGGCGTTGCAATCGTTGGAAAAAGGCGTTGGAAAACTCGAATTAAATGAAAAGGCAATTCACGATGACCTCGAGAATAATTGGGCAGTTGTAGCAGAGGCTATTCAGACTATCTTGCGAAAAGAAGGCTACCCTAACCCATATGAGGCGCTTAAAACATTAACCCGAAAAAATGAAAAGATTACCCAACAGGATTTTACTTCCTTTATAGATACGCTTAATATTGACGAGTTATTAAAAATAAGATTAAAGAAAATTACCCCATTTACCTATACCGGAATTTAAGTATTCGCATCCATCCAAAGACCAAATTTTGTAGTGCGTGCCCGATAAAAAAAGACCCCTAGGAATAAAAAACAGATTTTGGATAATCGTTAGCCTTTTCATGCTGACGGCTATTTCAGTATTGTTGAGTCATTGTTCGGATGATGATCCTGATCCGTTCGAAAAAGTTGACTTGATGGTATATGGTGCAAGTACTAACGGTATTGTGTATGC
>CAZCRJ010000266.1:0-4729 GCA_964501015.1 uncultured Roseivirgaceae bacterium
ATATTGGATTTCGCAATCTGATACCCATCGGGCGAGTACCCCCCTGTCAGGATTACCTTAATTCCCGACATGGGAATATTGTTCAACCGAATCAACTCAAAAAGTATTTCTCGCAATCGCTCCGGTGGAAAGGGAACTTCCAGTTGCATTTCGGATGCCGAAGCATAAAAGCGGGTCAGATAGTCATCCAGAAAAAGTGGATGATTATCCATCACGCGGAAGAAATCAAAAATGCCATAACCCCGTTGTATCGCCAGATCGCTTACGTGTATGAATGCCTGCTCTTCAGGAACAAATTCAGTGTTTAAGAAAATATACTTCATTTTATAATCACCTTATGCTTTTCTAAAATTTTAATGACTTCATCGCGTGGTAAGGCCTCCACTTTTCTCTCGTCTTTGCCCACCATAGTTTCAGCCGTCAATAACGAATTAATAATTGCTTCTTCCGTTGCCTCTATCGCTGCCATGAACAATGGCGACATAGCATCATTGCGCAGGTATAGTACTTCATCTGTGTTCTCTTTCTTATCATGTTTTACACGAATACGTGGATCCGCAGAGAAAGCAATTACATAATCACCACTTCCGTTCGATCCGATACCCCCGGTCTTCGCTAGTCCCATGATTGCACGTTGTGCTAATCGCTCCAGGTTCCGCGCATCCAGTGGCGCGTCCGTGGCCACTACAATCATACACGATCCGTCAACATCATTTTTCAATTGTCCGCTCAGGTAGAATTTTTTCAATGCTTCACCTACCGGAGCACCATCGATCTGCAATACGCCACCAAAGTTAGTTTGTACCAATACACCAACCGAATAACCACCCAGGTTATCCGGTAATTTTCGCGAAGATGTACCAATGCCACCTTTAAATCCAAAGGCTATGGTTCCGGTTCCTGCTCCAACATTCCCTTCCTGAACATTACCGGTTTGTGCATTTTGAATAGCAGCCAACACATGATCCTGCTTAACATGCCTGCCACGAATGTCATTCAAGTACCCGTCATTCGTTTCCCCAACCACCGCATTTACAGATTGCACTTGATCATTTCCCGGCAGTGCAAGTGTATACTCCACAATGGCTTCAATTGCGGTAGCAACACTTAGCGTATTGGTTAAAATAATTGGCGTTTCCAGGTTTCCCAGTTCCTTCACTTGAGTGCTGCCGGCAAGCTTTCCAAAACCGTTTCCTACATAAATAGCAGCCGGTACTTTTTCCTGGAAAATATTGCCGTCATGGGGAAGAATGGCCGTTACACCCGTTCTAATAGAAGTCTCTTGAACTACTGTTGTATGACCAATCTTAACTCCGGCAACATCGGTGATCGCATTTAGTTTCCCGGGTGTTAATACTCCAATTTTAATTCCATAGTCTCTCGCCCGATGTTGCGCATTCACTAAAGAGGAGAACAACAGCAATGAGAGTAAACAGAGTCGTGATATCATATTTCCAGCATTTGCCATTTTTTCACCTTTTGCTTACACCTCCGAAGATAATAGCTAACACAATCATTATACAGTAAACTTCTTCATCCGGTTCACCATTTCCAGAACTGCCGGACATACCAATGTATTTTTGTAGGTCAACTCCATCACCTGAACCATTTTCTTCCGGTTGGTGTGCGGGTATTCCCGACAAGCCTTTGGTCTGCTATCGTAAACGGTACAATAATTACCAGCATCAAGAAACGGACATGGGGAAGATTTCAGCACATAGTCATTATCTTCATCCATGCGAAGGTAGTGTTCCACGAAATCTCCAGGTTTCATCCTCATTGATTTTGCTACACGCTCAATATCGGTCTGATAAAAAATAGGGCTTGTTGTTTTGCAGCAATTGGCACAGGTGAGGCAATCTACTTCTTCAAACACTTCCTCATGAAGTTGATGAAAAATATTATCTATCCTACGCGGATCTTTCTTTTTCAACCCCATTAGAAATTTCTTATTTTCATTTGTCTGGCGCTGGGCTTTCTCGCGAAAGGCATTCAGGTCAATATCATTTTTCATACCTGTTCCGTGTGAAGCTTTTTAACCTGGTGCTGTACTATCACCTCTGCATGTACCCTCGAATTTTCAATGAACCACTTATTGGTTTTTAATCCTCCGCACACCACACCTGCCAGGTATAAGCCCGGTGTAGAAGTTTCCATGGTCAGTTCATTATAGATGGGTGTGCGATACTCATCTTGCTGAAACTGAACACCCGCAGCTTCCATAAAAGCGAACGGTGGTTGATAGCCCGTCATGGCCAGAACAAAATCATTGGGTAGTGTTTGTTCTCCTTCCGGTGTTTTTATCCATACCAATGCGGGTTTAATTTCCAGCAGTTCAGCATTAAAGTAGGCTTTTATCGAACCCTCCTTTATCCGGTTTTCAATGTCGGGTTTTGCCCAGTATTTGACGCTTTCGCGTAGTTCGCTTTCGCGGATGACCATGGTAACATCTGCGCCTTTGCGCCACGTTTCCAGCGCAACATCAACAGCCGAATTAGCAGCGCCAACAACAATTATTTTCTGACCAAAATAGGGATGAGGTTCATCGTAATAGTGCTTTACTTTTGGAAGATCTTCTCCGGGTACATTCAATAAAAATGGGAGATCATAAAATCCAAGCGCAAGAATCACTGCCTTTGCTTGATATTTCGCCTTGGATGTTGACAACAAAAATCCTGCAGCATTTCGCTGTATGCGCTCTACCTTTTCATAGAGATTAATGTTGAGCTGATGCGCCATACATACTCTTCGATAATACTCAAGTGCTTCTGCCCGGTTGGGTTTTGGTCCGTGCGAGATGAAGGGAACATTACCAATCTCCAGTTTATCGCTGGTTGAAAAAAATGTCATGTTAAGCGGATAATGATATAAGGAATTTACCAGGCATCCCTTCTCAAGTATCCGATAGTTCAAACCTGCTTTTTGGGCTTCAATGCCACAAGCAATACCGATAGGTCCTCCACCAATAATCAGCACATCATACATAACTGCATAGTTACAAAGATTTCGCAAGGTTATCCTGAATTATGATTTCCATTTGAAGGCTATGGAAAATAACCTTTCTTCTATCACCGTGACTGAAGGAAGCCTACCAGAATTCAAAATATTGCCAGACTACCTTATCTTCGCACCGTGGACACCAAAGGCATTCTTTCCCATATTACCCGGCAGGTAAACCTTACTGCGGAAGAAAAGCAGTTCTTCACTTCTGTGTTGATTCCTGTAAAAGTAAAGCAAGGTGACTTCATTGAGGAAGCTGGTGAAATAACGAATAATTTCATTCATGTAAACTCCGGTTGCCTGATGACGTACTATACTGATAGAGACGGAAACGACCATGTGGTCCAGTTTTCTACAGCCGGATGGTGGACAGCCGATTTACACAGCCTTTCCAATCAGCAGCCTTCTATTTATTCGTCCAGGGCATTGGCCGACAGTGAGATTTTTCTTTTGCCCAAAATCAGGTTGGAAGAACTGGTGGAACGATATCCGGTGTTTGAGCGCTATTTCCGCATCATGTTTCAAAATTCGTTAGTCACCCATCAGCACCGCATTGTTCAGGCTTTTTCGTTCACAGCAGAAGAACGCTATGATGCCTTTAAACAAAAGTATCCGCAACTCGAACAGTTTGTTCCACTCAAATACATTGCTTCCTATCTCGGTATTACGCCTGAATTCCTGAGTAAAATTCGTAGGAAACAAATGGAGAAGTAATTTCTTAATCTAGTTCAAGTCAATACGTCTGTTTTCTTAATCTGCTTCAAGGAGGTGGGCTATGCCTGTGCCCTACCTTTGTGTAACAATTAACCAGAAATTAAAACTTATATAATCATGGAAACAGCAACAGCAACAAAAACCACTTGGGGAATCGATACCACCCACACAGAAGTTCAATTTAAGGTGAAACACCTGGTGATCGCTACAGTAACAGGGTTTTTCAAAAAGTTCAACGGAAGTGTTGAAAGTGAAACCGAAGATTTCGATGGCGCAACAGTTAACTTCAGCCTTGATGTAAACAGCATTGATACCAATCAGGCTGATCGCGATGCACACCTTAAGTCAGCCGACTTTTTTGCAGCCGATCAATACCCGACACTTGATTTTACTGGTACATTGAAGAAAGTATCCGGTAACGACTTCAAACTGGAGGGTGACTTGACTATCCGTGGTATTTCTAAACCAACAGTATTGAATGTAGAATTCGGTGGTATCATGGTTGACCCTTGGGGAAATACCAAAGCCGGTTTTGAAATCACAGGTAAAATCAATCGTAAAGAATTTGGTTTGAACTGGAATGCCATTACTGAGGCAGGTGGCATGGTGGTGAGCGAGGATGTTAAAATCCTGATCAACGCTGAAGTAGCCAAAGGATAAACTACTCAACTAGCAATACGTTGGGGTTTGGGTAGCCCTGTGCCGCAAGGTGCAGGGCTTTTTTTATGGTCCAATTGGGAAAAATCCACCTCGTAAAGATTAGTCACCGCTTAGCAAAAAACTGTTCAGAGCCGCAATAATAGGATTACCTTTCAGCATAGACTGAATCCCATAATCCTATTTTATGAAATTACATTCTTCACTCGTCCTCCTGCTTATTGTTCTGGCAGGGTCACTCTCTGCCCAGCGCATACTTGAACATGAATCATCCGTAACAACCTCTGCTGAAGTAACGATAAAGGGAAAACGATTTCCCTACACGGCAACAGCAGGCACCCAACCCGTATGGAATGCT
>CAZCRJ010000267.1:0-4727 GCA_964501015.1 uncultured Roseivirgaceae bacterium
CATGCGCAACAAACGGTAACTCCACGCCTCAGTCCTCTTGCCATAACCTCCCTCAAATACAAAGACACCTATATTAAAATTACATATAGCCAGCCTCATAAACGAGGCCGCGAAGTATTCGGGCATTTAGTACCGTATAATGAGGTGTGGCGCACGGGCGCAAACGAAGCTACTGAAATTACACTGACCCGAGATGCCTCTATTGGAGGTAATCTGATTTCTGCGGGTACATATTCTATCTTTTCGATACCTGGTCCCGAAAAATGGACTATAATTATCAATCGGGAAAAAGGACTGTGGGGATCGTATAATTACAATGCTAAATTAGATATTGTGCGGTTTGACATTCCAACCGCTGATACTGGCAATGTGACGTATGAAGCGTTCACCATTCAAGTTGAGCAACGAAATAATGTGGCCGACCTTTTGCTTCTATGGGATAAGACAAAAATTGTAATACCCATTCAATTACTTGAGCCAAAACCATGATTAATCATTTATCCCTCACCCTGTTTTTCTTTGCAACACTTGTGTGTCTTGCCCAGGACGATCTAACAGAACTGGACAGGCGAAATGGATTTAAGAACATTAAATTGGGTATGGTTATCGACTCCGTAGCCGGATCAAAATTCAAAAAAGAAATAAAAGAGAAAGGAAACTATCCGGCAAAACTTTATGAAATTATACATCCGGATAACAGTACCATTGGAGGAGTGGCCGTCAATAAAATTGAAGTGAAAACCTATAATGAATTGATTTATGAAATCTCCGTGTTAACAGTAAAAGACACCCGGTTAATGAAAGGACTGGAAAGTGCGCTGGGCAAGCCTGTTTACGATGTCCGGGATGAAACCTACACCTGGATGGGTAAAAACCTCACGTTGAAGTTCAAACAAGCTCACAAAAATCAACTGGAATTACTTTATTCTTCTGCCGTGATTAGAAAGATGATGGTGGATGATCAGAAGAAGGAAATTGAAAACATTGCCAGCGACTTTTAGGCGTATCATAGCTGGTTTACATTGAAGCTGATTACTATTGACGCTTATTTTACCTTATTAAGCACACTCCACTTCCGATAGAAATAGACTACCACAACAATAATCAACAGGGCTATAAATTGAGAATGTGAAATGTAGTCTTCAATGACAAATCCCCTGACCGTATCTCCCCGGAAATACTCCAGCACAAAACGCCCTGCAGCATATAGCATTAGATAAAGCAGAAAAAGCTGTCCGTGAAACTGTTTTTTACCACGAATGTACAAGAGTAAGATCATGACTAGCAGGATAAAGCCCGCTTCCATTAGTTGTGTAGGGAATAAGGGTGTGTTAAGCGGTTGCGCCTGACATACGGGATCAGAAAAAACAATACCGATGAAGGAGCTGGTGGGCTTGCCATAGCAACAGCCAGCCATAAAACAACCCACTCTGCCAAACATATGTACAAGGCAGGTTACTATGGCCATAATATCCAGCATCGGATACACCGGAAGCTTGTTCTTCCTGAAAAACCATAGCATAGCTGGTACGGCAAATAAAAATGAGCCATAAAACACAAAGCCACTGCCGGTAAACAATTTGCCAGGATCTGTTACATAATATGAAGGACGTTCCAGAAATAAAAAGAACTTCCCCCCTATTACAGCAGCAAGAAAGATTATTAAAAAAAGATTATTGGCCTGATCAAAGGTGAGCTTTACCTCTCGCTTGCCTCGTATTGCCAGGTACGTAACCGCACAGATCACCCCAAAGGCAATCATAAAGCCGTAGCTGTAAATTTTTATTGAACCTATTTCAAATAATACCGGATGCATATGACTTTCCGAAAATACATTTCAACACGTTCAGTCAATACTAGTTGAATCTGATAAACCAAAATACAGTATACTGTAAAATACTTATGGAAGTGTTACAACTTAGCCTCTAGGGTTGATACGTAATCCTGTAAATAACTCCGGCATGGTCGTCTGAAACAAGCATTGAGCCATCTGCAAGCAACAGTACGTCAGTAGGGCGCCCCCAGTACTTCTGCGTTTCATCATCGAGCCATCCACTGGCAAATGTATCGTAGCTGGTAGTCTTTGCATTGCTGTCTACCTTAACCAGGCTAATCCGGTATCCAATTTTCTTCGACCTGTTCCATGAGCCATGTTCAGCAATGAACAATTGATTCGTGTAGTGCTCCGGAAACATAGAGCCGGTATAAAATTTCAACCCAAGAGGTGCGGTATGCGGGCCAAGATTTTGAGCGGGTGCAGTGAATTCACTGCAGGGCTTCTTGCTCCCGAATTCGGGGTCTGCAATAGTGCCACCATGGCAATACGGATACCCGAAATGCATACCCGCCTTAGGTGCATGGTTCAACTCACAAGGGGGGATATCATCACCCATCATATCGCGGCCATTATCCGTAAACCACATTTCTTTTGTTTGCGGATGCCAGGTAAACCCGACTGTATTTCGCACTCCGCTGGCAAAAATCTCCCTACCGCTACCATCCGGATTTATACGGGTGATTGAAGCGAATATTTCTTCTTTTGATTCACAAATGTTACAGGGCGCTCCTACCGGAACATAAAGTTTTCCATCAGGCCCAAAGGCAATGTACTTCCAGCCATGATGAGTCTTATCCGGATACGAATCATTAATGACAACCGGTGCAGGTGGATTAGATAATTTCGACTCAATACCAGCAAATTTGGTTATACGGCTCACTTCGGCCACATATAAATCACCATCCTTAAAGGCTATACCGTTAGGCATATTCAATCCGGATGCAATAATCCATTTTTTATCTGCCTTAAAATCGCCATTGGTATCCTTTACAGCGTAAACTTTATCGCCATTCCGGTTGCCAACATACAGCACACCCGATGGGCTCATAGCCATAGACCGTGCATTATCAACCTCAGCATATACACTTATTTTGAAGCCAGCTGGCATCTTAATCTTTTCCAGGGGAAGGCTTTTTTGATAATCGGTTAATGCTGGAAAACTCCCGTCCTCATCCGCAAGCAACGTAACCTCCTTTTTCGATCCATTATTACACTGCAAAAATGCAATTATTAATAAAAGTGACAAACCAACAAATTTCACATATCTCATAAGCATTGTATTTAAGCCGGAAGATAGAGATACTCAGGAGCATTTAAAATGAGATTTAAAGGAATGGTAATCTGCTGTCATTAAAAATGTCCAACTATCTTTGCGGTCATGATTTCCATTACCAACCTTTCTTATTTTATCGGAGGCCGGGCACTTTATGAAAATGCCAACATGTTTATCAAACCGAAAGATAAAATCGGGTTAATTGGCTTAAATGGAAGGGGAAAATCAACATTACTTAAACTTATCAACGGAGAGCTTACCCCAGATGCTGGGAGTATCAGTAAGAGTAATGAATGCAGCTTGGGCTTTCTTAATCAGGATCTGCTCTCCTACCAAACAAACGATTCCATCCTTACCGTTGCCATGCAAGCCTTTAAAGAGGTTGTTGACCTCGAACGGCAGATTGAAACAATTATTCAAAAGTTAGACACAGAATACCAGGAGGATTTGGTGGAAAAACTCTCCAGACTCCAGGAAAAATATGATCATTTGGGTGGATACAGCATGCAGGCAAAGGCCGAGGAGGTGTTGGAAGGCATTGGTTTTACTACTGCCGATTTACACCGACCACTCAAAGAATTCTCAGGAGGCTGGCGCATGCGCGTTATGCTGGCCAAATTACTGTTGGAAAAGCCGTCCTTACTGATGTTGGATGAACCAACCAACCACCTCGATTTACCCTCGATTGAATGGGTGGAAGATTACCTCAGAAATTATGACGGAGCAGTAGTGATTGTATCCCATGACAGACGCTTTCTGGATAATGTAGTGACCAAGATAGTAGACGTCACCCAACAACAATTAATCTCCTATGAAGGTAACTATTCCTTTTACCTGGAGGAGAAAGACATGCGGGAGGAAATTCAGAAAAACGCTTTCGAAAACCAACAGCAAAAAATACGACAAACAGAGCGCTTCATAGAACGTTTCCGAGCCAAGGCCACCAAAGCCAAACAAGTTCAATCCCGGGTAAAAGCTCTTGACCGAATGGATCGTGTGGAAGAAGTGGTTGATGACACGGCTGCAGTCAATTTTAAATTTACGTTCAATCAACAACCCGGCAGGTTCATCATTACGTTGGATACTATTTCGAAGTCATACGGAACGCTGGAGATTCTGAAAAACACGTCCGTTACTATTGAACGTGGAGATAAAATAGCGTTGATTGGCGCCAATGGAAAGGGTAAGTCAACGTTGCTTAGAATTATTGCCGGTACCGAACCCATTGAAGGTAACCGCACAAAAGGGTATAATGTAATCCAGGGATTTTTCGCTCAACATCAACTGGAATCGCTTCATGTTGACAATGAAGTTCTGGAAGAATTAAAACAGGCCGGATCCGGTAAAACTGAACAGCAGCTTCGTAATGTTCTGGGATGCTTCTTATTTTCCGATGAAGATGTTTTCAAGAAAATCAAGGTATTGTCTGGAGGCGAAAAATCGAGAGTAGCTTTGGCTAAGACTCTTATATCCGAAGCTAATTTCCTGCTACTTGATGAACCCACCAACCACCTTGATTTCATCTCGGAAAACATCTTAATACAGGCGTTAGAACAATACCAGGGAAGCTTTGTAGTAGTTTCACATAACCGGCATTTTATTAGCCAGGTAGCCAAC
>CAZCRJ010000268.1:0-4293 GCA_964501015.1 uncultured Roseivirgaceae bacterium
AGCATTTGCACCGGAGCCCTTTACGGCCAATTATCAGCGATCATTATACTCTTCGCTGCGTAAACTAGTGCGCGACCGGTTCAACCTGCTCGAAAATTCGCTGCCTAAATTAAGTTTTGAAACCCGCGAGCTGGGTAAAAAAGTATTGGCCATGGAAGACGATATTTTGGAATGCTTTAAGGAAATCTATTCCGTACGCATTACCGAAATGAAAACACGAATTCATGGTGATTACCACCTGGGACAAGTGCTGTTTACCGGAAAAGATTTTGTGATAATTGATTTTGAAGGTGAACCTGGATTTTCATTCAGCGAACGCAGGTTGAAGAAAAGTCCGATGAAAGATGTAGCCGGTATGATGCGGTCGTTCCAGTATGCGGCCTTTGGTAAAATAATACTGAATGAGAATTACCGTCAGCAAGATATGGAATACCTGGAGTCATGGGCTGAACAATGGCAGCACTATGTAAGCAGGTTTTACTTTGGCGCCTATCTCGAACGACTTGGTTTGAGCAAAGAGTTGTCACATGAAAATGAAGTTTTGATTCGTACCTTCCTGCTGGAAAAAGCAATATATGAATTAGGGTATGAACTTAATGGTCGCCCTGAGTGGGTAGCT
Source organism: uncultured Roseivirgaceae bacterium (assembly GCA_964501015.1). Taxonomy (GTDB): domain Bacteria; phylum Bacteroidota; class Bacteroidia; order Cytophagales; family Cyclobacteriaceae; genus UBA2336. Next base: position 620 of record CAZCRJ010000268.1, read on the forward strand.
ATACCATTGCGTGGCATATTCTACCATATGAACCGATATTTTATGGCCCGGGAGCAGCGCGAAAAGAAAACATCTAAAAAGTAATGATGTATACCGGGCAATGAGGTACTCGATAGACGAAACACAATAGCGGAAGCCTGATACCTAAACGAATTTAAAAATGGGAAAGAAAAAAGCAGTTACGAAAGCCAACGATAATTCGGAAAGCTATAGTCGATTTACAGATTTTGATATTCATTTATTCAGAACGGGTAAACACTTCAAGCTTTATGAAAAAATGGGTTCACACCCAACAACGTTTAATGGAAAGAAGGGAACCTATTTTGCTGTTTGGGCACCGAATGCCCGCGCTGTTTCAGTTATCGGAAATTTCAATTACTGGAAAGGGGGCAACCACAAATTAAATCCGCGCTGGGATAATTCCGGAATCTGGGAAGGATTTTTTGAAGACATCCATAAGGGTGAGGTATACAAGTATGCCATTCATTCCAACACAGGCGATTACCTTGAAAAAGCAGATCCTTTTGCCATCTACGCAGAAATACCACCCAACACTGCTTCCATCGTTTGGGAAACACAGTATGCCTGGAAAGACAAGAAATGGCTGGACGCTCGTAAAGCATCAGTGGGGAAACAAAAACCTTATTCCGTGTATGAACTGCACCTCGGCTCATGGCGCAGAAAACATGAAGACGGTAACCGTTCACTAAGTTATGTTGAACTAGCTACTGAACTTGTTGACTATGTAAAGGATCTCGGATTTACACATGTAGAGTTTTTACCGGTAATGGAACATCCATTTTTCGGGTCGTGGGGTTACCAGATTACCGGGTACTTCGCACCGTCCAGCCGGTTTGGCAGCCCGGATGAATTCATGTTCCTCGTGGATCGCTTCCACCAGTCAGGTATTGGTGTGATCCTCGATTGGGTTCCGTCACATTTTCCAGGCGATGAACACGGCTTGTTTAAATTCGATGGCACCTATCTTTATGAGCACGAAGATCCCCGTAAAGGATTCCATCCTGATTGGAAAAGCTATATCTTCAATTACGGTCGCACGGAAGTGCGTTCCATCCTTATCAGCAATGCCCTCTATTGGCTCGACCAATATCATATCGATGGCCTCCGTGTGGATGCGGTTGCCAGCATGCTCTACCTCGACTACTCCCGTGAAGATGGAGAGTGGATACCGAATGAATATGGAGGAAATGAGAATATTGAATCCATTGTTTTTCTAAAAGAGTTCAATGAAGTAGCCTATTCGCAATATCCTGATATCATAACCATTGCAGAAGAATCAACAGCGTGGCCTGGTGTTTCCAAGCCTACCTATTTGGGTGGCCTGGGCTTTGGCCAAAAGTGGATGATGGGATGGATGCACGATACACTGAAGTATTTTAAAAATGATCCCATTTACCGCCAGTATCATCAGAATGAAATCACGTTCAGCATCATGTATGCGTTCACTGAAAACTTCATGCTGCCCTTATCGCACGATGAAGTAGTACATGGAAAGGGTTCACTGTTCGGTCGTATGCCGGGCGATGATTGGAGAAGGTTTGCCAATCTCCGCCTTATGTTTAGCTATATGTATACCCATCCGGGCACCAAGTTATTGTTTATGGGAGCTGAATTTGGTCAGCGATCAGAATGGAATCATGACCAGAGTCTCGATTGGCACTCCTTAACCCAGGATGGACATAAAGGAATTTATGCTCTACTCAAAGACCTGAATACGCTTTACAAAAACGAACCGGCTCTGTATCATTATTCGTTTGATGCACGCGGGTTTGAATGGGTGGATTATTCCGACCATTTGAACAGCGTAATTATTTATCAGCGCAAATCGGAGAACCCGAAAGACTTACTGATTGTCATCTGCAGCTTTACTCCGGAAGTGCGATCCCATTACCGTGTGGGTGTGCCGGCCCGTGGAAAGTGGAAAGAGCTATTTACTTCCGATGATTTAAACTATGGCGGAAGTGGTGTGATGAATCCCGGACTCTTGTCAACCACACCGATTAAATACCATGGTCGGGATTATTCCATAGCGCTAACTCTGCCTCCACTAGGAATTTCCATTCTTAAATTGGAAAAGGAAGAAGATGAATTTGACTTGGATGTATAAGCTGTTGCCGGTTCTTGAACAGAGTAAGAAGAAGTAAGTAATGGAGAAATATATTTGTATTCACGGTCATTTCTATCAACCCCCTCGTGAGAATGCCTGGTTGGAAGTAATTGAAGTTCAGGATTCAGCTCATCCGTACCATAATTGGAATGAGCGCATAGCTGCTGAGTGCTATGCGCCCAATGCTGCTTCTCGCATTCTTGAAGATGGGATTATCAAGAACATTGTCAATAATTATTCAAGTATCAGTTTCAACTTTGGTCCAACCTTACTCTCGTGGATGGAAACCAATGACCGCGATACCTACGAGGCTATTCTTGCAGCCGACCAGGAAAGCAAGAAAATATTTGACGGGCATGGATCTGCCCTTGCGCAAGTGTACAATCACATGATTATGCCGCTGGCCAACCGGGCCGATAAGCGAACACAGGTCATTTGGGGTATTCGTGATTTTGAAGGAAGGTTTAACCGCAAACCGGAAGGCATGTGGCTGGCAGAAACGGCTGTGGATACCGAAACACTGGAGGTACTGGCCGAACATAATATAGCCTTTACCATCCTTGCTCCCCGTCAGGCTAAGGCCTTTCGGAGAATAGGAGAGGCCGACTGGCAGGAACTTATTGGAACAGGCATCAATACCCGTAAGCCCTACTCGGTTTTACTACCGTCTGGAAATTCCATCAGTGTATTTTTTTATGATGGAGACATTGCCCAAGGTGTTGCCTTTAATGGTTTACTAAATGATGGTGAGAAATTTTCGCACCGGTTACGTCATTCCTTTGATAAAGATGACGGAGATCCACAATTGGTAAATATTGCTACAGACGGTGAATCGTATGGCCATCATCACAAGCATGGTGATATGGCCCTGGCGTTTTGTCTTGATCATATCCGCAGGCTCAAGCATAACCACCTGATGAACTATGCACAATTCCTTGAAAAATTTCCTCCACTCTATGAAGTGCAGTTGCACGAGAACAGTTCCTGGAGTTGTGTACATGGGGTGGAGCGTTGGCGAAGTAATTGCGGGTGCAATTCCGGAGGGAATGCGTATTGGAACCAGAAGTGGCGTGAGCCACTCCGTATGGCACTCGACTGGCTGAGAGATGAAATTAATACCATTTATGAAAGAGAGGCATCGCCTATTTTAAAAGATCCCTGGCACGCGCGCGATGAATACATCAATGTTATTTTCAAAAGAAACGAAGACACTGTCCGTAGGTTTTTGAAAAATCATTGTATGAAAATGGTGGAACAGAATAAAGTGTTACGCCTTATGGAAATGCAGCGCAATGCCTTGCTCATGTATACCAGTTGCGGTTGGTTTTTTGATGAAATATCCGGAATTGAAACCATACAAATTTTACAATATGCCTGCCGCGCCATTCAATTGATTAACCAGGTTACCGGCAGAGACCTGGAGGAGGAGTTTATTATACGCCTTGAACGAGCCCCCAGCAATGTACCCACCCTTGAAAACGGAGGTAATGTGTACAGACGTTATGTAATGCCTGCAAAAACCAACCTTCAGCGCGTGGGCATGCAT
>CAZCRJ010000268.1:4303-4724 GCA_964501015.1 uncultured Roseivirgaceae bacterium
CGATTTTTAATTACACAACATCAAATGAATTCTTCATTCGGAAAGAAGCGGGGGAACAAAAACTTGCGCTTGGCATTACAAAAGTGAAATCCAATGTAACGCGTTCTGAGAAGCAATTCACGTTTGCCGTGGTGTACATGGGGAAGCACAACATCATTGGGAACATCTCCATCGATATGGATCATGAAAAATTTGAAAGCATGAAGTTCCGGATGCTGACGGCATTTGATGAAGGAAGACTTGGTGATGTAATCGGACTAATGCAAACCTATTTTGGACCAGATAAGTATACCCTGTGGCAATTGTTCAAAGATGAGAAACGCAAAGTGCTGGACATGATCACCCAGCAGAGTATGCGCGAACTGGAAGAATCCTGGCGAAGAATTTACAACCGGGATTACCCATTGGTAAATGCCCTGTC
>CAZCRJ010000269.1:0-4719 GCA_964501015.1 uncultured Roseivirgaceae bacterium
CGCTCACTCAAGCGGGCTGCAAAGGTAGTCCTTTTGATAAAAATTCCGAACGCTATGCACAGATAATGAGTTGAATAACCATAAAAAAGCCTCAATTCAGGATGAAAAGAGGCCCTAGTTCTAAAAACCACATGGAACCTAGGGTATATCCTCAAATTTCAAGGTTCCGTTGGCGTAGTTAATCAGTATCCGCTGGAACATCAGCGTGTACTTAGACCCTGCATAGTCTGCTTGTGCACTGGTATAATCCTGGATGGCCAAAGATAAGGTAACGATGTCGGAAATACCCAAATCATACCGTTCCTTCTCCAGTAAATAGGCTACCTCGGCAGACTTCAATAGTGAAGCAGAGGCTTCATAATTGGTGCGAGCATCCTGGAAGTTCTGGAACGCCCTCAAAACATCAGCTTTAACAGTAATCGCTGTATTGTGTTTCGATAGTTTGGCATTTTCGAATAGCATTCTATTCTGAACCACCTGCGAGCGTGTCTGTAATCCCCTGAACAATGGAATGGAAAAAGAGACCCCATAGGCCAACTGAATATTATCCGATCTGAATTGATCTTCGAACGATCGGTTTTCAGGATTGAATCCTTGTGTAGGGTGAATATAATTGTATCGTGATCCATATTGAACAAAGAGACTAACATCGGGAAAATAGGTTCCTTTTGAAGCCATATATCTGTACCCGGCTGCTTTTTCATCGGCACTGGCCTGCTGAAGGTCACTGCGTTGTTCAACAGCAGCAGCATACATGGTTTCTAAAGTCATCAGTTCTATATCATCCTGGTTCACATCCCATTCGGGCTCAGCCAGTTCAAACTGTATAAACGGATCAACCTGTAAGGTCTGAGCAAGGATAGCTTTATTATTTCGATAGGCTGCCTTCGCTCTTAATAACAGCACCTCGGCATTTTTCACCTGGTAATCCTGCTTTAGTAATTCAACTTCCGCCCGACTTCCAGCCGATACCATTTCTTTTATCTGATTGTATTGCTGAAGCTGTGTTTCTAAATTTTTCTCCCGAATGAAAACCAGTTGTTGGTCAAGCAGACATGTCAGGAATTGATTGGCAATAGAGGTGATCACATCCTGATTGGTGCGTTTTACAAAATGCAACTGAGATTCAGTCTGTTGTACTGACTGGCGGTACCTGTTAACATTATTCAGTCCGTTAAAAAGGGGCATGTCGGCTGAAATATTGGCCCCAACAAAATCAACCACACCGTTTACTACTTTTCCCTGTTGTTGATTGAACGAATTACCATCATTACGCCCTGCATTTCCCAGGATATTAACAGAGGGCGCCATGTTGAATAACGCAGCGGATTTAGAAACCTGAGAGGATAGTAATAAATTCTCCTGCTGGTTAAGGGAAACGTTATTATCCAGACCAATCTTTACCGCTTCTTTAAAAGTAAGACGATTGGTATTCTCCTGGGCTGATGCTGCTCCTGCCAGAATTATAACTAAACATCCACTTACTACTAAACCCTTCATGCTGTCATTTTTTTTCATCTGATACAATAGTTCCGTCTACTACAGTTACAATGCGCTTACCCCGTCTGGCATTCTCTTCCGAATGTGTCACCTGGATAATCGTCATCCCCTCATTGTTTAACTTTTCAAAAATATCCATTATTTGTTTGCCCTGATCGGAGTGAAGATTTCCTGTGGGCTCATCGGCCAACAGCATTTTAGGTTGCCCGACAATGGCTCGTGCTATACCCACCAATTGTTGCTGCCCGCCCGAAAGTTGCTCTGGAAAAAGGTCCTTTTTCGCTACCATATTAAATCGATCAAGCATTTCAGCCACCATACTTTTTCGCTGACTGCTGCTTACACCCTTGTAAAGCAAGGGCGTTTCAATGTTTTCGTAAACCGTCAGTTCATCAATCAGGTGATAGGCCTGAAAAATAAACCCAATGTGGTTTTTATGCATTTCTGACTTTTGCTTCTCTTTTAATTTGTGCACAGGTTGATCATAGAAAAAGTACTCCCCTGCCGAAGGCTCGTCAAGCATGCCAATAATGTTCATCAGTGTAGATTTACCAGCACCACTGGGCCCCATAATGGTTAAAAACTCTCCCTGTTCCACCTCCATAGAAATGCCCTTCAAAATAAATGTGCGCTGAAAACGGGAGTCAACGTACTTATCAACATCGGTTAGTCTTATCATAATTGACTGGAATCAGTTACTGGTAATTACTAGTACACAAATACCTTTGGTAATGTCTCGTTACCGCTTCCGTTAGCCAATTATAATGCCAAGGGCTTATTTGGGGATTTCTGACCAATAAAGTGGTCAGAATGAATGAATATTGTCCGCTATTGAAAAAAGGTGTCTGATTACGGACAGTTTAGAAAATCAGAGGATAGAGGATGACATCAACCCTTCTGTTCATGCTCATTCCTCTTCTAGAGTCGTTACGGTAAACGGGGTTATCAAGCCCCCAGTCTTTTATAGAAATCTTGTGTCCGGGTATTTCCTTAAGAAGTAATAAATCCTGCACTGCCCCACTTCTCATTTTTGATAACCACTCGTTATATTGTTTGCCTCCTATCGGATCGGTGTGGCTGATTAAATGAATTTCATACTTGTCGAGTAAATTGGGGATGGAATCCAACCAGTTATATAAGTCAGTGGCCTGAAACTCATCAATATCATAGCTTCCACCTCCAAAGTAAATACTTTTACGCAGTTCATCATCCTGAGCATACCCAGAAAGAAAACCTGACATTAAAAGTATAAGTATGCAGTATCGCATACATAAAGTTACAAAAGTCAGGCGATCAATAAGTAGGCTGAGTTGGGTTGTTTTGTAAAATCTACTCTACTTGTTTCACTATAGTATTCGTTAGAAGCTTTTTGGCTTCTAGTGCTTTGCTGTCTCTTCCAGAGGGGCAGTACGGGAAGTTCCCAGGATAAACCCTGCTTTATTTTCGCTTTTCAAACACCAGGGTATTGAATTAAACCCAACTGATTTACATGAATAACTCGCAGCTAATAATTCAACCACACCAACTTGGCATGTTTACCCTTTTCACTTAGGGTGATGATCCACACATTATCATAATCGCCATCTTCCAGCGGCCGGTATTTTTCCACACCTAATAATTTATTGGCAAACCACGGAATCGTATTGGAGTGACCTGTCACTACAATTGTTCCTCCTCTATGTTTGGCAATCATGGAATCAATATCGTCTTCACTCGAAGCATTATAGTCACTTATGGTAAGATTTTTATTTGCTGCCAATGGATTAACCGTTTGGCGAGTGCGTTTATAGGGGGTGCTATATATTGCTGTTACAGTGGTTTCGTTAAGCAAAGCAGCCAATCGGAGCGATCTGCTTTTGCCTTCTGCGGACAGGTCAGGATCATTGGTGCTCTGTGTCAGGTCCTTCTCCGCATGACGGATAAGAATAAACGTAGTAATGGATTCCTGAGCATATATAGAAACGGAAGTTCCTGCCAGAAATAAGACAAAAAATAATCGATTCATAACCAAGTCATTTATACCTATTGGAAATAGTTGCGGGTATCTCGCAACCGGCTGATTTGCGGGTATCGGCTAGATGAAATATTTTCCAGCCGTTATCCCCGTTATGTAATTGAAACGTGTTGATACCACAATGGCTAAACTTCTTGCCGACATAAAAAGCAAAATTACACCACACGGTCGCAAAGTCGCCCTCAATTTTAACGTCAACATTCCAGATTTCCTCGTTCCAGGGTTCAGGATGCGGAGTGCCAACAGCATTTAAAAAGTCCTGAATAGATGATTCGCGTCTAAGTACCGGCTTATCGTCACGACTGCGGAAGGAAGTGGCGAGTGTTACCACGTCATGGAATACCGACCGAACCATTGCACTATCACCCAGTTGCATTCCCCTGAACATGCGGTTCACTACTTCCTTTACCTGATCGGTATCGGATTGAACCTGTGAACTGGCTGAAAAACATAGAAAAATTAAACCAATTAGAATCAATCGTTTCATAGGAGTTTCATTAACAATACAACCTATTTAGTACATGTGGATTTCAAAACACATATTATTCGAATGGAAAAGGTACCGAATTATTGGCATGGAAATACCGCTTTTTACACTAACTTTCGTGGTATAAGACCGAAACTATGAAAATAAGAAACGGCATAGTCCTGCTATGTTTATGGCTATCCATTGTAACCCATGCACAAGTTATCGATAGTTTAAAGGTAGTACTTGATACCGCCCGAAACGAACAAAAAGTTAAAACATTAAATGAACTCTTCAGGGCCCATCTTCAATTTGATCCGGTAACGGCTATCGGGTATGCGCGGGAAGCCCTCAACCTTGGGACAGAAATTAATGATAAGCGGGGATCAGCTGCAGCGTATAATAACATTGGGGTTGCGTACAGAAGTCAAGGCGCCTTTGATAAAGCGCTTGAATATTACATCCACTCCCTAAGGTTATACGAGGAACTTGAGCATAAGGAAGGCATTGCCACAACTAAGAACAACATATCAACCGTTTATTCTATCAAAGGAGATTATTCTCAGGCATTGAAATACCTTGAAGAGTCTCATAAACTATTGGTAGAATTAAAAGATCAGAAAAAGCTCGTGGGATCACTTAATAACCTCGGCATTCTGAATATGGATCTTTCTCTCTATGATAATGCCATTGCCTATTTTAAAGAATCCTATCAACTAAGTGATTCCTTAGGCGCTCC
>CAZCRJ010000270.1:0-4719 GCA_964501015.1 uncultured Roseivirgaceae bacterium
TTGGTTGCCATAATGGAGGGACTCTCAATTTGTGGGGAGAACTGTTCAGATGAATTGGTAATTGAAGCTGACTACGGTCAGGGGGTAGCAAATTTTGGTTTAGAGAAATTTACTGAAGCTGAACGACATTTTAAGAAATCGCTGGACCTTGCGAGACGAGTTGAAAATAAACGGTTTCAGTCTGAGAACCTCGTATACCTCGGACGTGTTTCCCTGAAAATGAATCAATTCGAGAACGCACAACTATATTTGACAGAGGCAGAATCAATCGCTATACTTTCAGGCTATAACCAGGTACGGATGGACACTTACAGGGAATTCTCAAACCTGTATACTTCGAATGAAGATTTTCAGCAGGCATCTTTCTATCAGAATAAATACATTTCTCTGAAAGATAGCCTGATTAGCGAAGAGCTTGTGAAGAATATTGCCAAGATTCAAACGCAATTTGAGGAGCGAAAGAATATCGCCACAATTGCTGCGCGTGAAGAATCACTCATGCGGCAACGGATGTTGAATATTGCTATTGGCATTATTGGTGGACTTTCGGTGTTGCTTGTTTTTGTATTATTCCGAAGTAATGCAACCCGACAGCGGGTTAATGCAAAACTAACCGAAGCCAAAGCTATTATTGAACTTAAAAACAAGGAGCTTGAAATTCGCGCAAAGAGCCTAAAAAGTGAAGTTGATCAGGCCACTGCTGATCTGGTGGTGGTGAATGAAGCGTTACGCAAAGTAAATGGTGAACTTGATAATTTTATTTATAAGACTTCACACGATATCCGGGGCCCATTATCCAGTTTACAGGGAATGTGTAATGTTGCCCTACTGGATGTGAAGGATCCATTAGCGCTTGAATACCTCACTAAATTAAACGAAACAGCGATAAGACTCAATACCATTCTAACCCGGATGTTGGTGGTGAATCAGGTTAACAATGCAACGATTACCCCCTCTGTAATAAAGATTGAACAGGTGGTAAATGAACTTGAACTGCATCAGAAGAAGAAGGGTATTCCAATCGGACTTGTTTTTAAGCGTGATATCCAACCTGATATTTCTTTCCGTTCGGATGATAACATGATACGGATCATCCTGACCAACTTATTGGATAATGCAATTAAATTTTACTACGACTCCCAAGCAGTTCAATCCTTTGTTCTGACCAAAGTGTGGGTAGATGCGATGGGTATTCATATCCACGTCATCGACAATGGATTAGGGCTTTCGGAAACTGATCCAGAGAAGATTTTTCAGATGTTTTCCCGTGCTTCCGAACGTTCGGCAACCGGTGGGCTTGGGCTTTATTTGATTAAACGTGCAACCGGACGTCTGCATGGGCAAGTTGGGCTGCGGAAAACACCAGAAGGGTACACCGAATTTATGGTAACCCTTCCGTTGGAAATTCCAGAATACGAAAACCCCCTTCCGTAAGTTTAATTTTTTTACATCCGCCTCAATTCACATCTTTGCAAGTCCTGTTTCGCAGGATATATATTCATATGAAGAAGTTTAAACGCACAACTGTTACAGCTGCATTACCCTATGCCAATGGCCCGTTGCACATAGGTCATATAGCCGGAGCCTACTTACCGGCTGATACCTATGTCCGGTTTCTTCGGTTAAAGGGTGAGGATGTTATTTTTGTTTGTGGATCGGATGAACATGGAGTGGCTATTACGTTAGGTGCAAAAAAGGAAGGGGTATCGCCAAGGGAATTTGTAGACAAGTACCATGGGTTAATGAACCAGGCATTCGAAGATTTCGGGATGTCTTTCGATATTTATTCCCGGACATCTTCTCCAACCCACTATGAAACTGCCCAGGGTTTTTTTAAAAATATTTACGAGAAAGGAATTTTTCTCGAAGAAACTTCTGATCAGTACTATGATGAGCAGGAAAAAATATTTCTGGCTGACCGCTATATCATTGGAACTTGTCCTTCGTGTGGGTATACCAATGCGTATGGTGATCAATGTGAAAAATGTGGCACCAGCCTTAGTCCTCGGCAGTTAATCAATCCCAGGTCAACAGTTTCGGGGGAGGAACCTGTATTAAAGCCAACACGTCACTGGTATTTTCCACTGGATAAATATGAGAAATGGCTGAGGGACTGGGTAATTGAAGGACATAAGCATGACTGGAAGACAAATGTTTACGGTCAGTGTAAATCTTGGATTGATCAGGGCTTGCAGCCCCGTTCTATTACACGCGACCTTGACTGGGGAGTACCTGTTCCACTTAAAGGGGCAGACGGTAAAGTTTTGTACGTGTGGTTTGATGCCCCTATTGGGTATATATCGGCAACAAAAGAATTAAAACCTGATGGTTGGGAGAAGTATTGGAAAGATCCTGAAACACGATTAATACACTTCATAGGAAAGGACAATATTGTTTTTCACTGCATAATATTTCCTGCCATTTTAAAAGCAGCAGGAGATTATATTTTACCGGATAATGTGCCGGCCAATGAATTCCTTAACCTGGAAGGCGAAAAGATTTCCACTTCACGAAATCACGCAGTTTGGCTTCATGAATATTTGCAGGACTTCCCCGGTAGAAGAGATGAACTACGGTATGTGCTTACGTCTATTTCACCGGAAACAAAAGACGCTGATTTTACCTGGAAGGATTATCAGCAAAAAGTGAACAGTGAGTTAGTTGCTATTTTGGGGAACTTCGTTAACAGGGTAATGGTGTTAACCTGGAAATATTTTGACGGAAAAGTACCCGCGGAATACGAACTCCCCGGTACTGATGACCGAAGAAACAAGATCCTTGACCATTACCATAAAGCACATCATGATCTGAACCTGTCTGTAAAAGAAATGATATCTGCCCTTAACGACTTTCGTTTTAGGGAAGCTCAATTTCAGTTAATGAACATGGCTCGAATCGGTAATAAGTTCCTGGCGGAAACAGAGCCTTGGAAACTAGCGAAAGATGATATGGAGGCTGTTGGCTGCGTGCTAAATTATGCCCTTACCATTGTTGGTAATCTGGCGATAGCTTGCGAGCCATTTCTTCCGGATGCATCAAAGAGCCTTCGCAAGCAATTAAACAGTGATTCGATACAGGCCGACTGGAGTCAATTGTGGAGCACAGAAGCGCTGATTAATGCACTTCCTCAGTTCCATCAATTAAATAAACCGGAATTGTTATACAAGAATGTTGAGGATGAGGAAATACAAAGACAAACGGAAAAATTACAGAAGCAAAAACCTGTACTAATGAGTTCACCAGATACACCTTCAATAAAACCGTTAAAACCAACCATCACCATCGATGATTTTAGTAAGCTTGATATTCGCATAGGAAAAGTTTTAACGGCTGAGCGGATGGAGAAGTCTAACAAGCTGCTAAAATTGACCATTGATACGGGTATTGATCAACGTACTGTGTTAAGCGGTATTGCTCAGCATTATACTCCTGAGGAAATGATTGGAAAAGAAGTAACCCTGATTGCAAATTTAGCGCCTCGTAAAATGATGGGGATCGAATCACAAGGGATGATTTTGATGGCAGAGGAACCGGATGGAAAACTTCGACTGATTCATCCATCCGAGGGTGTGGTTCCAGGGTCTACAGTAAGTTAGAAATACGCTATTTGTTGTAGTGATTCATGGTGCGGTCAAGTCCCTGCGTACAAAAGGATAAAATCATTTCTGAGGCTTTGTCCATCAACTCAGGCAGCGCCTTAAATTCTTCTTGCTTGAAGTTGCTGAGTACATAACTTACCTGCTGTCCTTTAAGGTAATCGTTGCCGATACCAAACCGTAAACGCGGATACTCCTGACTGCCCAATACTTCCTCAATATTTTTAAGTCCGTTGTGGCCAGCTGCACTTCCTTTACTGCGCATACGTAGTGTACCAAATGGCAATGCAATGTCGTCTACAATGACCAGTAAATTCTCTTTCGGTATCGCCAGTTCCTGAAGCCAATAGGCAATTGCTTTCCCGCTCAGGTTCATGTAGGTAGTAGGTTTTAGTAAGTGGAGCTGTCGGCCTTTGTATTTCAGTTCAGCTTTTTCGGCATGCCGGGTAAGACTAAAGGAAACAGAATTGACATCGGTAAGGCGGTCAAGTACCAGGAATCCAATATTATGTCGTGTGAGCTCGTATTTTGTTCCTATGTTTCCTAAGCCAACAATCAGGTATTTCATGGGTGAAAAATACTAATAATCGATCTTTAACGAGAAGTGCGTATCAGCGGAAATAAAAAATCCTGTTCCAGGTGGGGAACAGGATTTCAAAGTGTACTTATTAGATGGCAAAGAAATGTTTATTTCTTAGCTTCTGCCGGTTTCTTGGCAGGCTCTGCTGGTTTCTTGGCCGCTTCTGCTGCAGGCGCTGCTACTGCTGGTTCCTCGGCAGCTAATTTAGCTGAACGTGAAACTTCAACGGCTGCAATTGCGGATTGTTTTGGATCCAGAAATTCAAGTCCTTCTCTTTCCATATCGCCAACTTTAACAGCATGGTGGAAGTCTAATGTTGAAACGTCAACGTCAATATGATCAGGCATATCTTTAGGAAAGCCGAATACTTTTAAGGTTGATTTCTTCCGGATTAATGTTCCGCCTTTCAGCACACCTGGTGCCTGTCCAACCATTTTAACAGGAATATCCATTTTAATCTTTCTATCTTCATTAATCTTTAAAAAGTCTGCGTGAAGAATTATTTCACTCACCGGGTGAAACTGAATTTCCTGAAGAATAGCC
>CAZCRJ010000271.1:0-4701 GCA_964501015.1 uncultured Roseivirgaceae bacterium
AATGGATAGGATCAAATTAAATCGCCCCAGATTTGAAGTATTCCCTTACAGTTGCTGAAAAGTGCGATAAACTGCCTGAATCCTGTGGTATATTAGCCGTTTAATTTTCTGTATAATGAATAAGAAGGTATTGTTAATGATTTTGGATGGCTGGGGTATTGCGACTAATAAAAAAGTCTCTGCAATTGATCAGGCTAATACCCCGTTTGTTGACGCATTGTATACAAAATACCCCAATAGCCGGCTGCAGGCATCAGGATTGGCTGTCGGTCTTCCGGATGGGCAGATGGGTAATTCGGAAGTAGGGCACATGAATATCGGGGCGGGACGTATTGTCTACCAGGATCTGGTGCGCGTTAATAAAGCTGTTTTGGAGCACGAACTTGATTTTCATCCTGCGTTAGCTAACATTTTTAACTATGTAAAAGAAAACAATAAAACGCTGCACATCATCGGATTACTTTCGGATGGAGGGGTGCATTCGCACATTGATCATCTAAAGGCCATTTGTTCCATTGCACACACCAATGCAGTAAACCCTGTCATTCACGCTTTTCTGGATGGTCGCGATACCGACCCAAGGGGTGGCCTGGGATACCTGACCGATCTTCAGAAACACCTGGTAACTTCCGGTGGAAAAATAGCCAGTGTTATTGGACGATACTATGCTATGGATCGTGATAAACGATGGGAGCGTGTGAAACTCGCCTATGACCTGATGGTTCATGGTAAAGGGGAGGCCACTACTAATGTATTAAGCACACTTCGGCATTCGTATGATGCTGGCATTACGGATGAATTTATTCAACCTATTGTAGTAATAGAAAATGACAAACCTGTGGCAACGATTAAGGAGGGTGACGCTGTACTGTGCTTTAATTTCAGAACAGACCGCGGACGTCAAATTACTGAAGTGCTTACCCAACAAGACTTTCCTGAATATGGAATGAAAGCGTTACCGTTGCATTACACAACCCTTACCAATTATGACAATACGTTTACGAATGTCCATGTCGTTTTTGAAAAGGATAATCTTGAAAATACACTTGGTGAGGTATTGGCGAATGCGGGGAAAATACAAATCCGTATTGCGGAAACAGAAAAATATCCACACGTTACCTTTTTCTTTTCGGGTGGGCGCGAAACCGTTTTTGAGGGGGAATCCCGAATCCTTTGCCCCTCCCCAAAAGTGGCTACCTATGATTTGCAGCCCGAGATGAGCGCCAATGATATCAAAGATAAAATCATACCTGAGCTTGATAAAAAAGATGTTGATTTCGTCTGTCTGAATTTTGCCAATCCTGACATGGTAGGTCATACCGGAGTTTTTGCAGCAGCCGTTAAAGCCTGTGAAACAGTTGATGGTTGTGCCCAAGCTGTAACAGAGGCGGCCCTTCGAAACGGCTATGCTACCATAATCATTGCTGATCATGGAAACGCTGATTGTATGATTAATGAAGATGGCACCCCTAACACGGCACATACCACAAGCCTGGTTCCATGCATATTGATTACGGATTTTTATGCCGGAAAAATTTATGATGGCAAGCTGGGTGATCTGGCTCCCACTATTCTAACACTTATGGGCATACCCATTCCAAACCAAATGACTGGAGATGTACTTATTGAGGCATAGTCATAGTCATACAGCATTGTTGGGAATAGCATTTGCCCTTGTACTGCTTAGTTCATGTGAGCGTCCTGTTTCTCAGCACTATTATTACAATGTTGACAGTTTGTTGTTTGAACAGATCACGCTTCTGGCAGATTCAGAGGCTATTCTTCGGAAGCACGGAGAAATGAATTCCGTTGAGCATGATTCTACGTATACCCCGATAGATAGTGCTGGTTGGGCTAAGGAGCTTGATATTTTTGCTGAAATAGGAATTATCAACAAACCCATCAACAGGGGAAGTTATACGGTAACAGATGGCCAGCCTGACGATTCCAGTAACTTAACCATTCGTGAATATACAGCGAACAAACCCCTGCCGCTTCGCTATCTAAAAACATATTACCATGAACATCCATCCCGGCTTCGAAAAATAGAAGCTTTTTATGTGCACGAAAATGTTCTCCTGAAAAGTCGTAGAAAAATGGTATTGGAATTTACAGATGTATATCAGAAAAATGTACTGTCTGCATACGCAATAGAAGGCGCACAAAAAATGCTTGCCGGAGACTCTGTTCACTTTGTAATAACGGCATCTGTACTCTTGAAGTAATATGGCAAAACGAGCACTAAGCGAACCCCTCCGTGAAGAAGAAAAAAGAAGGGTAACAAAAGACACACTTAAACGATTGGCGGGAATCTTCCGGTTCATGTGGCCGCACCGGCTGCTGTTCTTTTGGGGGTTACTCTGTCTGGTGCTATCAAGCGGTACCATGTTGTCGTTTCCATTCTTTGCCGGACAATTACTAGATCTGGCATCGGGTAAGTCTGTGCCCTATTTTTCTTCCATTAACCAGGTTGCGCTAGCCTTACTTGGAATATTGATTGTTCAGAGTTTCTTTTCCTTCACTCGGGTTTACACGTTTTCGGTAACCAGCGAACGCACCCTGGCAGATCTGCGGCAAAATATCTACCAAAAAATCATCTGGCTTCCGCTTCCCTTTTTTGACAATCGAAGAATTGGTGAACTCATGAGTCGCATCACTTCTGATGTTGGCACACTTCAGGATACTTTCACGGTTACTCTTGCCGAATTACTACGGCAAAGTTTAACGCTGATTATCGGCATTGCCATCATTTTCTTTCTTGCTCCACAGCTAACTTTCTTCATGCTGTTTACCTTTCCGGTATTGGTTATCCTTGCGTTAATCTTTGGCAAGTATATTCGTAGACTCTCCAGAAAAACTCAAGATAAGCTTGCCGAGGCCAATGTTATTGTTGAGGAGTCCCTTCAATCCATTCATGTTGTTAAAGCGTTCACGAACGAACTGTTTGAATTAATTCGCTATAAGAAAGCCTTAACCGAAGTAGTGGATGTGGCCATTCATACTGCACGTTATAGGGGTCTATTTGTTTCGTTTGTTATTTTGGCCCTGTTTGGTGGTATTGTTGCAGTGGGATGGTATGGCGCTTTGCTGGTACAAAACGATGCGCTTTCAGTAGGTGAGTTATTTTCGTTCATCATTTATACTTCATTCATTGGAGGCTCCATTGCCGGACTTGGCGATATTTACACACAACTTCAGCGATCCATCGGTGCATCCGAGCGTTTATTGGAAATATTAGATCAACCAGATGAGGCTGTTTCCGAAAGCGCTCCTCCCATAAAACTCAGCGGAGCACTGACCTTCGAAAATGTTTCCTTTTCGTATCCGGCCCGTCTGGATTTCCCCGTTCTTAAAGAACTAAACTTTTCCATTCGTGCTGGTGAAAAAATTGCCTTGGTGGGAAGAAGTGGTTCTGGTAAATCAACCATCATAAACCTACTTCAACGGTTTTACCCGGTAGAAAATGGAATCATATTAGCGGATGGTAAAAATGTTCAATCCTTCAATCTAACAGCATATCGCAAAAACCTGGGTATCGTTCCCCAGGAAGTCATTTTGTTTGGCGGAACTATCCGTGAAAACATTGCCTATGGAAAGCCCGGTGCCTCGAACGATGAAATTCGAGTAGCCGCTGAAAAAGCCAATGCACTTGAATTCATTGAAAGCTTCCCCGAAAAATTCGATACGCTGGTTGGCGAGCGTGGTGTAAAGCTATCGGGTGGTCAGCGCCAACGAATAGCGATTGCCCGTGCCATCCTTAAAGATCCTTCTATCCTCATTCTTGATGAAGCCACCAGTTCGTTAGACTCCCATAGTGAAGCCCTTGTACAGGAAGCCCTGGAAAAATTAATGGAGGGACGTACTACTATTATCATTGCTCATCGGTTAAGTACAATCAAAAAGGTTGATCGTATTTTTGTAATCAACCATGGTGAACTTGCAGAAATGGGCTCGCATGCAGAACTTACAAAGGTAAATGACGGCCTATATAGTAACTTGTTAAAAATGCAGCTTCACGAACAATGAACGGTTCTCCACAGCTCTTAAGGGATTTCAGATTACGCTCAACACCAGGCCGAACGGCCATACTGAATTTATTTTTACGAAACACTTACGCCCTTGCCCACGCAGATATAGAAAAAGGCATAGGTTCTACCTTCGACAGGGTTACCGTATACCGAACGCTTAAGACTTTTCTTGATAAGGGGCTAATCCATAAAGTTCTGGACGATGAAGGCTCATTAAAATATGCGCTGTGTACAGAAGCGTGCACCCACACCAATCATCATCACGATCATGTTCATTTCAAGTGCACAATTTGTGGTCAAACCAGCTGTCTGGACGTTGACGTACCCCCAATTAAGCTTCCGGAAGGTTACAATGGCTCCGAGTTTAATCTACTAATTCAGGGCAAGTGCGGCCGGTGCTCCGGATAGCCACAATCGCTAACCGCCAACTACCCTTGAGAAATTATCGTTCGGGTTTTTGTGTATTAAAAATAATTGTACTTTTGAACACTTTGCGGTGACCTGTCATGTTCATTTTGGCTGGCTTGGTGACTTCATTGACGAAATCAATCTCCCTTGCAAAACCCGCTGACTACACTTTTATTTACTCTTTTCGATGGTAATGAAAAAGAGATGTTGCTCTTTGGCTTATTTGCAGTCATTATTGTTATCTTTCTTATACTCGATCTGGGCA
>CAZCRJ010000272.1:0-4694 GCA_964501015.1 uncultured Roseivirgaceae bacterium
TATTAATTTCAATTTGATTATGAGAACTTTTGTGATGGGGGATATTCATGGCGCACATCGGGCATTAGTCCAATGCCTTGAGCGCGCAGGATTTGATCTCCAAATGGATCACCTTATTTGCCTTGGCGATGTATGTGATGGCTGGCCGGATACGAAGCACTCCATCGATGCGTTATTGAAAATTAAAAACTTCACCTACATTCTCGGGAACCATGATCTATGGACAAGGGACTGGATGCAAACCGGAGTAATTAATGATGTATGGTACAACCAGGGAGGGAAGGCAACATTACAATCGTATAATAATAAGGTTTTGCCTTCACACCTGACATTTCTTGAAAAGGCTTTGCCCTACTATTTACTAGAGGATTCGCTTTTTGTTCATGCCGGAATACTTCCGCTCCGTCCGCTCGAACAGCAGGGGCTGGATATTTTTCTATGGGACAGAAGTCTTTCCAGAATCACTATGGAAGGATACCTGAAAGGAATGACCACTAAACTCACTTCGTATTCTGAAGTGTATATTGGTCATACTCCTACTCCCAATAATAAACCGTTACATGCCGGTGGCGTGTGGATGATGGATACCGGTGCAGGATGGGCAGGCGTATTAACGATGATGGATATTAACACAAAAGAAATTTTTGTAAGCGATCCTGTACCTGAACTGTATCCTGATGTTGAGGCAAGAGTTAAAAAGTGATGTGTCGGGTGAAGGTGGTTAAAAGAAAATAATTTCCGACCCTCTTGGATTTACTACCCAGGCATTTATCAGATTTTGCACGGTTGGTGTTTCTAAGCCGGTTCGAACAAATTGCCGCGCTTCATCAAATGACGACACGCACATATCATGACTTACAAATCCATACCCCAAATAGTTTCCTTTTTCTACCAGCACAATCGAAGTCTCCAAAGTGTTTCTTCCCTTGCCAATGATGGCCAGTGAATACCCGGGTTCCTGAAACGACTGAATGGCTTTTACTATTCGTTTGTTATACTTCTTCACCGATTCTGCGCCTGTGCATGCGCCCTTACAACTCCCGGCTTCGAGGTTACCACAAGCACCCTTTGTTGCCTGTAGCCCGCAAAGTTTCGGACATAATGAAAACTCATTAACCTTTTCCCATAAAAAATTCCAGGCATCTCCTTTCGAACTTAGGGTAATCAATGGCTTTGATCCACGTGTAACCATGTTAGCCGCAAACCGATGGTAACCAGCCCTGTCGATGTAATCATACACACCCCACGCTTCAGCCTTAAACTTCTGCGACTTATTATACTTCGGCCACAACCTCCTGATCTCCTGTGATTCCATAATCAGGGCAATCAATTCATTGCCCGTAAGCTCGTAGGTTATATGATGAATTTCGTTCCTGATGTTGGAGCGGCTCCACTCGCGTGCATCACCGGTGAAATGACCAGCAATACGCTTCTTAATATCATTCGCCTTGCCTACATAAATAACCTGGCTGCGTTCATTCAAAAAATAATACACGCCTGCCTTTGCTGGTAATTGATCAAACTCTTCCTTGGGAAGATTAGGTGGTAAAATTGTTTCTCCGGAATTGTGTTTTAATGTCTGTGTAATGTGTCCCTGTGTATCGCGGGAAATCAATACTGAAAAAAGTTGCGCAGTAGCTTCGGCATCACCGGCTGCCCGGTGGCGGTTACGGATTTCAATGCCGAGGCTTTCGGTTAATCGTCCCAGACTGTACGAACGAAGACCGGGTATAATTTTCCGACTTAACCGTACGGTGCATAATTTCTTTGCCCGCCAGGCTATTCCGGCTTCTTCAAATTCCTTTTTCAGAAAAGAATAATCAAAGTGCGCATTGTGCGCAACAAATATTTTCCCGTCTAGTAAATTGTAAATGGCATCGGCTACTTTTTCGAAGGGAGGCGCCTGTGAAACCATTTCATTTGTGATTCCCGTAAGGCCTGTAATGTATTCCGGAATTGACCTTCCGGGATTAATGAGCGTATAAAAATGATCGGTTATAGCAATCCCATCATGATGGTAAATGGCTATTTCCGTAATGCGGTGGTTATCTGCGTAGCCTCCGGTCGTCTCGATATCAACAATGGCATACATTCAGGCAAGTTAGTATTTGAGTTCCCGATTGAAAAACAGATATTGACAGAATAATTTAATTTCTCCTTCATGAACGGAATTATACGCTTTCTATTAAGTGGCCTGGCCGTTTTATTAACCGCATACCTTCTTCCCGGTGTTCATGTTGAACATTATGGTTATGCGTTGCTGGTTGCCCTGGTTTTGGCCATTATCAATGCCCTTGTAAAACCTGTGCTGGTAATTCTTACCATTCCCATTACGTTTGTCACCTTTGGCCTCTTTTTACTGGTGATTAATGCCCTTATGATTCTGCTAGTCGATTGGCTTGTAGGTGGGTTTAAAGTTGATGGATTCTGGTGGGCGCTATTGTTTAGTTTAATCCTGTCCTTGTTCACCGGATTATTTAACGACCTCATCAAAGAAAAAAGACGGTATTAATACTCCCTATAATCAGGTCATCCATCAACTGAATTTTTCGTTCCGTTTTGATATTTGGAATCCCTCACTAAATTTGCAGTCCCTTTTGGGATAAGCGGGAGCCCAGACGTTGCAAAGCAAGTCTGGATGCAGACAAGGCAAAGCCTTCGTCTGCATAGCTCAGTAAAATGAGCCCTGATTTGACAAATAGGTTCTCTCAGGAGAAGAAAAACCAAGCGGGAGTAGCTCAGTTGGTAGAGCACGACCTTGCCAAGGTCGGGGTCGCGAGTTCGAGTCTCGTTTCCCGCTCAAAATCGTTAATCGTTATTGGTTGATGGTTATTCGGAATTTAAAAAGTGTGGCGGATCCCACACTTTTTTAATTATGGGCCGAACAACGAATAACCATTAACGAGCAACAAAATGTCTGCCCGGGTGGTGGAATTGGTAGACACGCAGGACTTAAAATCCTGTGGTCAGAAATGGCCGTGCGGGTTCAACTCCCGCCCCGGGTACTATGATTTTTGTGTACGCCTTAAAGAGTGTATCAAAGAATTACATTTATGTTGGTCTGACTTCTGATCTGCAGTCAAGGATAGAGCGGCATAATAAAGGTTACGAGCGAACGACAAAACCCTACGCTCCGTTCGACTGATCCATTCAGAGATTCTCCCAGACCGAATTTTAGCAAGGAAACGAGAGAAGTTCTTGAAGTCTGGTCAGGGAAAAGATTACCTGAGAAAATTATTATGAACTGTGCGGGCCTGCCTGCCTGCAGGCAGGTTCAACTCCCGCCCCGGGTACGCTTCTTTAATTAACTTTGGTGGTACTAACGTTTAAGTAGGTGCTTCCAAGCAGGAATTGGATGTAAATTCCCTTTACTTGACTTAAACCCCGGTTTCTATCTTCAACTGCCGGGCGTGTTCCCGGTCTTTGGAATATTTAATGTGCTGCGGCACACCTTTCATATCCCAGATCAAGCCCATCCACGATAATACCTTTAATAAGTACCAGGTAATGTCTATTTCCCACCAGAAAAATCCCTGTCGTGAAGCGGTTTCATAGTAATGGTGGTTGTTATGCCAACCTTCGCCAAGCGTGAGTAGTGCTAACCACAAACTATTTCTGGACTCGTCATTGGTGTTATACCGTTGCGTGCCAAACTTGTGCATAATGGAATTGATGGAAAATGTACCATGGTACAAAATCACCGTGCTTAAAAAGAAGCCGATCAGAAGCGTTGAAAATCCGGCTGATGTAAACATCGTCAAAATGCTTCCTCCGTTTACAATTCCGCCTAATGCCATTACCAGTATCGCAAGTGTAACCGGGGGAACTAAGTAGTGCTTGTTCAGCCACACCAATTCAGGGTATTTGGCATAATCCCCAATAACTTTATAATCTGTTTCTTTAAAATCGGGGCCAACAATCCATCCAATGTGCGAATACCAGAAGCCATAAATTTTCATGGAATGTGGATCGGCAGGGGTATCGCTGTGGCGATGGTGATGCCGGTGATGTGCTGCCCACCATAAAGCACCTTTCTGTGCAGAGGTTTGCGCCATAAACGCAATCACGAACTGAAACCAACGCGAAGTCTTGTATGATTTGTGCGCGAAATACCGGTGATAGCCCCCGGTAATCCAAAACATACGGAATACATAAAGAAAAATACAAACCATCCAATCGAATAGTGTGGCGCCCGTCCAGATGGCCGCAAGTGGAATCAAATGAACTATCGCGAAGGCAATCTCTTGCTTTACTATTGGTTTTCTGCGAACCTCAGGCTGAAGTGTGGCTTCTGTCATATAATTCTAATAAGCGATCCTTTGCAGGATCGTTTCCTTAATCTGTTACAAAAATACGATTTTATGAGAGGCGCAAAATCTTTATTCATAAGCGGTTCCTAACGACTGTAAGGGCTTTCTTTGTGCTTTAGGTCACCATTTCCCGATAATAAAACCACTATCTTTGTAGTCTTGAAAAAATGAATCGGGCTCAAACCATAGTGCTTTATCAGCCGATGCTTCATGCCATCGCCTATAACCTTGTCCGCTGTAAGCAGGATGCAGAAGATATCGTGCAGGAAACCTTTTTAAAATGGCTCAGTACAGAACAAAAGATCAATAACAGCAAGGCCTACCTCATTACTGCCGTTACCAATAATTGCCTCAATCACCTCCAAAAACTCAAGCGAAAGAAGG
>CAZCRJ010000273.1:0-4692 GCA_964501015.1 uncultured Roseivirgaceae bacterium
TCCCTGCGCAGTAATGTCACCCGAAAAAATCCTGTCGCCAGCCACGCGTTTGTTTTGCTGACTCAGGAAATCCATAGCGTAATGAACACCATGTAAATCTCTTCCCGGAATGGACAAGTCACGCGGGGCAGATGCGCCACCACATACCACTACAGCATCGAATTCTTCTCTCAAAAATTTAGAACTTACGTTTATACCTACATGCGCATTAGTTCGGAATATAATTCCTTCCTGTTCAAGAATGCGCAATCTTCGATCAAGAACTTTTTTCTCCAGTTTGAAATCCGGTATTCCATACCGAAGCAAGCCGCCAATCCTGTCGCTACGCTCGAACACAGTAACCCAATGACCGGCTTTATTCAATTGTGAGGCTGCTGCCAGCCCTGCGGGACCTGATCCTACCACGGCAACCCTTTTGCCTGTTCTGACCTTTGGTGGCTGAGGTTTAATAAAACCTTTTTCAAATGCGGTTTCAACCACAGCCTTTTCGATATACTCAATGGTTACAGGTTTATTGTTGATGCTTAGCACACAACTTGCCTCACATGGAGCCGGACAAATTCTTCCGGTGAATTCTGGAAAGTTGTTGGTTGAGCTCAGGATTTGAATCGCTTCTTCCCATTTACCCTTGTACACAGCTTCGTTAAAATCGGGGATGTTGTTTCCCAACGGACAACCATGATGACAAAACGGAACGCCACAATCCATGCACCGTGCAGATTGCTTATTCACATGCTGCTGATCCAATGAGGGATAAATTTCCCTGTAATCTTTTACCCGCTCCTGCGGATCGCGAGTCTTCGGCAGTTCGCGGTTGAATTTCATAAAGCCGTCAAGTTGTCCCATAGCTTAATGCATAACGTTTTTAGTCCATTTAGTTTTGGCTTGTTTCGTCATCGCAGCCTTATATTCTCTTGGCATTACCTTCACAAATGATTCTGTTGCCAGTTCCCAGTTTTCTAAAATCCAGTCGGCAGGGTCACTCTTTGTATACTGAAAGTGTTGTTCTATCAGGTGTAATACTTCTGCCTTGTCTTGCTCATCCATTTTTTCCAACTCTACCATTTCAGGATTGTACAGTTCCTTAAGCGTTTGTTCCGGATCGAATACATAGGCAATACCACCACTCATGCCAGCTGCGAAATTTTTTCCTGTCTTGCCTAGAATAACCACACGGCCACCCGTCATATATTCACACGCATGATCGCCAACACCTTCTACTACAGCCTTAACGCCCGAGTTGCGCACACAGAAACGTTCGCCCGCCTGACCACGGATATAGGCCTCACCGGAAGTGGCACCATAGAATGCCACATTGCCGATGATGATGTTATCTTCAGGTTTGAAGGATGCCTCCTTATCGGGATAAATAATAAGTTTCCCACCGGATAATCCCTTACCAAAATAATCATTGGCTTCGCCTTCCAGTTCGAATGTGATGCCGGGCGCCACGAATACACCAAAGCTTTGACCTGCTGAACCTTTGAAACGGATGTGAATGGTATCTTCCGGAAGGCCTTTGCTCCTATAAACTTTCGACACTTCATTAGAGAGTAATGCACCCACTGAACGGTTTGTGTTCTCTATGGGAAAATGCGCTGCAACCGATTCACCATGATCAAGGGCTGTACTGGCTGCTTTCACAATTTTCCAGTCGAGTATTTTCTCAAGTTCAAAATCCTGTTCAATTTGTTTGTATTGTCCAACATCCTCGGAAGATGTTTCCCGGTAGAGTATCGGAGAGAAATCCAGTCGCTTAAGCTTCCAGTGGTCCATATCTTGGCGCACGCGAAGTACATCAGTACGTCCAACCATTTCGTTGATTGTGCGGAAACCAAGGTCAGCCATAACTTCCCGCAGGTCTTCAGCCAGGAAGTGAAAGAAGTTCACCACATGATCAGGATTTCCGGTGAAGAGTTTTCGCAGTTCAGAATCCTGTGTGGCAATGCCTACCGGGCATGTGTTGAGATGACATTTACGCATCATGATGCAGCCTTCTACTACTAACGCTGCAGTAGCCACGCCCCACTCTTCTGCGCCAAGCAAGGTGGCAATGGCAATATCTCTTCCGGTTCTGATCTGGCCATCGGTTTGAAGGGTAACGCGGCTGCGCAAGTTGTTCTTCACCAGGGTTTGATGGGCTTCAGATAACCCAAGTTCCCACGGCAAGCCTGCATGCCTGACAGAACTTATCGGAGATGCCCCTGTTCCACCATCGGCACCAGAAATCAGAATCGCATCGGCTTTGGCTTTTGCCACACCGGCTGCTACCGTTCCAACCCCTGCCTGTGAAACAAGTTTTACATTGATTCGCGCCTGGCGGTTGGCGTTTTTCAAATCATATATAAGCTGCGCCAGGTCTTCAATGGAATAGATATCGTGATGTGGGGGTGGAGAAATTAACCCAACACCCGGAGTCGAGTGCCGTACCCTTCCGATCCAGTCATCAACTTTATCACCGGGAAGTTGTCCACCTTCTCCGGGTTTGGCACCTTGCGCCATTTTAATTTGTAATTCATCAGCATTCGTGAGGTAATGACTGGTAACCCCAAATCTGCCGGATGCAACTTGCTTAATGGACGAACGTTCCCAATCACCATTGGATTTTTTTTCATACCGCCTTTCATCTTCTCCGCCCTCACCGCTATTACTTTTTCCTCCGATACGGTTCATGGCAATGGCCAGGGTGGTGTGCGCTTCAAAGGAGATCGACCCAAATGACATTGCTCCTGTGGCAAATCGCTTGAAGATTTCTGAAGCAGGTTCCACCTCACCGAGGGGCACGGGATTTCTCTTTTTAAACTCCAGCAAGCCACGAAGTGTCAGGTGATCGATCGTTTGGTCGTTGATTTTTTCCGCATACTTTTTAAAGAGGTCATAATTATCTGTTCGGGTGGAGTGCTGAAGCAGATGGATAACTTCAGGACTGAATAAATGCTTTTCTCCTTTTCGTTTCCACTGATAGATTCCACCTGACGGAAGAGTATTATCGTTCATGATAAAGGCATGGCGATGCCGCACCAACACTTCAGTGGCCAGGTCATCAAAACTAAGGCCTTCAATCCTGCTGATCGTTCCGCGAAAGCTCATGTCAATTACTTCCGAACTTAATCCTATGGCTTCAAAAATCTGAGCCGACTGGTAGGATTGTAAGGTGCTGATGCCCATCTTCGACATCACCTTGAGAAGACCATTGCCAATTGCTTTCTGGTAATGGGTAAAAACCTCATCATCAGTAAGCGTTTTGTTCAACTCATTCTGGTCATTCAATGTACGAATAGTTTCCAGCGCCAGGTATGGATTCACCGAACTTGCACCATACCCTATGATCGTAGCAAAGTGATGCACCTCCCAAACATCACCGGCTTCAACAATAAGTCCGATGTGAGTCCGGACTCTTTTTTCAACAAGAAAATGATGAACGGTACCGGTTGATAACAGCGATGGTATTGGTGCATAATCCTTGCTGATCTTTTTATCTGAAAGAATGATGATGCGTTTACCGGCCTGAACTGCTTGTTCCGCTTCAGCACAGATTTTTACGAGTGCCTCTTTTAATCTGCCGGGTTTACCATCGGATTTAAACACACAGCTGATGACTGCATAGGGATAACCCTGGTCAGAAAGACTTTTCAATTTGGCCAAATCTGAGTTTAACAGTACAGGTTGAGAGATGTGTATCTGGCGAGTATGTTCTGCACTTTCTTCTAACACGTTCAGGCTGGCGCCAACACGGGTGAATAACGACATCACCAGCCGTTCGCGAATCGGATCGATAGGAGGATTACTGACCTGTGCAAAGTGCTGTTTGAAATAATTCGACAGATGCCGGCTTTCCTTTGACAAAACTGCAAGTGGTGTATCATCACCCATTGAGCCCAGTGGCTCGTATCCTTTCTCAGCCATGGGTGTGAGGATGGTCTTTATGTCCTCACTGGTATATCCATACGCTTGTTGTCGTTGAACCAGCGTTTCGGGCTGGAACGACTCCTCGAAATTTTCCGGTATCGGCTCTTGCCTCAACTTAATTCTGTTTTCAACTATCCACTGAAAATAAGGCTTGCCCTCATAGACGGAACGCTTTACTATTTCATCATCAAAAACTTTTCCTTTCTCCAGGTCGACCAGCAACATTTTTCCCGGAGTAATGCGACCCTTTTCCAACACATCTTTCGGATCGATGATCAAAGCGCCTGCTTCTGATGAAGCGACTACTCTTCCTGATCGGGTAATGCAGTAACGTAGTGGCCGGAGCCCGTTACGATCAAGTGTCGCACCAATCCTGCAGCCATCGGTAAATACCAAAGCTGCAGGGCCATCCCATGGCTCCATCATAGAAGCATGATATTTATAAAAAGCTTTACGATGCGTGTCCATCAACTTATTGTCCTGCCAGGCTTCGGGCACCAGCATCATCAATACATGAGGTAATGTTCTTCCGGACAACACCAGCATTTCAACTAACGCATCAAGATTTGCTGAGTCGGAACCTTCCGGATGCGTAATGGGCAAAAGCATTTTTAGTTCTTCATCTGTAAAGTGAGATGATTTAAACCTTGCTTCTTTTGATTTCATTTTGTTCACGTTACCGCGAATGGTATTGATCTCGCCATTGTGCGCGATGTATCGGAAAGGCTGTGCAAGTTTCCAGTTAGGAAATGTATTGGTAGAAAAGCGTGAATGAATTAATGC
>CAZCRJ010000274.1:0-4635 GCA_964501015.1 uncultured Roseivirgaceae bacterium
GCTCATTGGGTTATTGGGTTCTTCCGGTAAGGTTACCCCAAACCCGCTGATTCCAAAGGCGGAAAGTACAAACCGGTGCTTGCTGCCTTCTTTTGCCCACAGCATGGCCAGGGCTGGCATAATGGATGTTCCGCGATCGTCTTGTGTGGTGCCACTAACGGCAGGTGCACCCTGACCAAGCATACCGGCTGGTAATGAAGATGAAAGTTCAGGTGAAGAAAAGAACGCTCCGGCATTCAAGGAAAACGTATTGGATTTGAACGAAGTGAGCGCTGCCGGGTTCCAAAGCATGGCACCATTAATATCGGCAGGTTGCGCAGTGGCTGCACCACCCATGGACATGTTAACAGCACCAACACCTTGCATGATATGACCCGTTTGAGCATACGCCAAACCAAAAAGCAGCAAGAGACACCCTACTGCAAAGGCACGTGTTTTCATAAATTTGTTGGTTAATGTTTTATCTGGAATGATTACTACATCCAAGATAAGCCACGCCACTCTCCTGTCGAATGAAAACACTCATTCAAAGCAATGATATGAATCAGCAGGCTGTGTGATAATTGTTACAGACACAACTTTACAATACATAAAATCCTGAACACCTGGTTGCCTATCCCGCAAAGGTTACGTGTGGAAAGATGGATTCATAGCTTAGACCTTCCTATCCTATGCACTGGTTTAGACCATCGAAGAGCCTACCCTTTCCAGTAAGGCCTTGGTTGCCTTAATGCCGTCAAATTCTGACAGGGTACTTCCTTCATACTCAATTCCTATGTAGCCGGTATACCCGGAGGCTTTCACGATGGCGAGCATTTTTTCATAATCTGTTTCGATGCAATTACCATTTTCATCGAAGTCGTAGCTCTTGGCACTGACACCTTTTGCGAAGGGCATTAATTCCTCTGTTCCCTTATAGCGATCGTATTCTTCCACGCATAGCGATCCTCCATCCGGCTTTCGCTCCCGTTTAATACAGAAATTACCAAAGTCGGGTAAGGTGCCGCAATTGTTCATGCCTGTATCGGCAATCACAGACGCGAGCCATTGTCCGTCAGAGGAAAAGCCACCATGGTTTTCAACGATTACATTGATGCCATAGTCGGTTGCAAATTCAGATAATGCACGCAGTCCTTCCGTTGCTGATGCGGCTACTTCTTCCCTGCTACCACTGCCTGCAGCATTTACGCGGATGGAATGGCATCCGAGGAATTGTGCTGCTTCCACCCACTTCTTATGGTTATCCACTGCAGTGCTTCGGATGGTGGCATCCGCATCGCCCAGCTGGCCTTCATTATCAATCATGATCAGCACGCTGGTTACGTCCAGGTCATCGCAGCGCGATTTCAATTCACGCAGGTAATCCTGATCCTGAGCTTTATCCTTAAAGAACTGGTTCACATATTCGATAGCTGAGATCCCAAATTCTGTTTTCGCCAGCGATGGGAAATCCAGGTTGGTGAGTTCATTTGCCTGGAGGGCTTTGTGCAAGGACCACTCCGCAAGGGAAATTTTAAAAAACATATCCGTAGACATTAATGAGGTTGCTGCATCTTCTCCTGTTTTACGAGCACAGGAAACAAAGCCGGGTAGCATGGCAGTACCTGCGGTTACCAGGCCAAGAGTTTTAAGAAAGCTTCTGCGGTTGGGTTCGTATTTCATATTCACACGTGGTTTTACATCCTAAGGTAGTGATTGGTAACGAAAATGAAAGTACCTAATAGGATCAGTGGTAATGAATTCATTTAAGGACAGCGTTGAATGTTACCGGTTTCTATTGTATTCGGATAATGGAATAGTCCATGGTGTTCCAGTGCACTACATCGCCAATGGTTTTCCCGAGCAGGCTTTTGCCGATTGGGGAATCTGCTGATACGATGAAGTAAGTTTGCTTATCAAGCGTTACCAATCCGATGCTGATGGAAAGGTAAAACATTCCCCGGGAGGTGGTGATTAGTGTGCCCGGCACTATCTTGTCGGGATGGGTGACAGCAGGCATCCTCTGCAGTGCTGCTTTTACTTTTTCTGCTTCTGCCAGTTGTTGTGTATTTCGTTCGATAGTGCCCTGGGCCATGGCGCGCCCTGTTTCATATTTATCGCCTGCGCTGCTTTTTGTTTCCTCATTGGCAGCGGCCTGAGCGCTGAGTATCTCCCCTTTAATACGATTGATGCGATCGTCAACGAAGTGCATACAATAGTCGTAGAGTTTATCTTTAATTGTCATGATAATGTGATTACTCCCGCACCAATCGATTGCCTATAAAGATTACAACGATGGCCGTCATAAACATGATCAGGCTATAAATGGCAATAGGGATAGTCATGGTGGAGTTTTGTAATAACGTAGCGGCAATCATTATGCCCAGCGTGCCGTTTTGTATGCCGGCTTCAATCGCCAGGGTGATTTGTTGACGGGCAGGTAATACAAGTAATTTTGCCAGCATCACACCGGTTAACATGGTAATGATGTTCAGCAGCAGCGTTACCGGGCCCACGAGGTGAAAGTAGGCAACAATATTTTCCCGTTCCTTGGCAATCGCGGCAACCAGGATTAGGGTAAAAAATATTCCGGATGCAAGTTTAAAAGGTCGTTCACTTTTTATCGAAAGTTCGGGGCGCCATTTTCGTATGAGCATACCGATAGAAACCGGCAGCACCGTAACGCCAACAATTTGTCCGATGGTTTGCATCACCGGAAGGGTAACACTACCCTGTTCACCAAAATAGAGAATGGAGTAATTCACAATTAGTGGAATGGTGAGTACCGTTATAAAAGAAGAGACAGCCGTTAAGCTAATGGATAGGGCGATGTCGCCTTTTGCAAGGTGTGAAATGAGGTTAGAGGTTGGTCCGCCCGGGCATGCTGCCAGGATCATCAGGCCCACGGCCAAGGCGCCATCCATAGCAAACACCGTAACCAATACAAAGCCCGTGAGTGGGAGCAACACCAGTTGTGCCAGTAGCCCAATGACCATGGCTTTCGGGTAAACAACAATTCGTTTGAAATCCTGAATGGTAAGGGACAATCCCATGCCCAACATTATGAATGCCAACGCCAGGGGAAGAAAGACTGCGGTGAGTAGGTTTTGCTCCATGCTGCAAGGGTTCGTGTATGGATTGTTTTCGTAAGATAGTATTCCATTGGCTTTTGGCCTTCACCTCCCCTATTTTTTTTGATGTACCTGTTCGCGTACAGATTTGATCGTACCGCGGCTAAATGCTACCTTTCTATCATGAGTGTATACTTTCTGGCGGTTGCCAGGCACTCTTCTACCTTATGACGTTCACTACCTCATCCTCGAACGGGCGTGTGTTGTTTGCAAAAAACAATCTGCTGAAAGGTTACCTCATTACCTTTTTATTGGTATGGTTGTACACCTTTATCGGCACTACAGATTATGCCAACTGGTGGATAGAAAATATGCTCACCATTCTCTTTCTGA
Source organism: uncultured Roseivirgaceae bacterium (assembly GCA_964501015.1). Taxonomy (GTDB): domain Bacteria; phylum Bacteroidota; class Bacteroidia; order Cytophagales; family Cyclobacteriaceae; genus UBA2336. The sequence continues at coordinate 3,444 of CAZCRJ010000274.1, forward strand.
TCATCGTTATCTTCACCTACAAAAAATTCCAGTTCAGCGATCTTAGTTATACTATGCTTTGGATCTATATTCTATTGCATATTTATGGAGCGATGTATACGTATGCAGAAAATCCGTTTGGCTATTGGTTGAAGGATACCCTGCACCAAGACCGTAATCAGTATGATCGCATTGTACATTTCTGCTTCGGCTTACTGCTCACCTACCCTATGCGCGACTATTTCAGCAATTGGTTTTCGTGGCCTGCCTGGGTGTGCTGGGTTTTGCCGGTTGAAATTACCTTGAGCTTCAGCGCATTTTATGAGCTCATCGAATGGTTGGTGGCCGATATTTTCTTTCCTGCTGAAGGTGTTGCCTACCTGGGCACACAGGGTGATGTTTGGGATGCACAGAAAGATATGGCGCTGGCCTGCAGCGGTGCGGTGGTGGCCATGTTGTTCACGAATGGAATGAAGCGTATACTTGGTCGATAAAATGTATTGAAGCTATTTCAAACACCTTGTTCCTGAATGATCGAAGTCATCACCATAGTTATTCAACTGCTTATTTTTTTTATCCTTCCGGCATATCTAATCCGCCTTAGCCGCAAGGTGAAAGCCGATACGGTGTTGAGCGACATTGTTATATGTTATGGCATCGGCATGGTGTTGGGGAATACGAAACAGTGGTGGTTGTATTCCTGGGCGGGCATGAATGATGCTGAAGGAGTAGTATCGCTAACAACACAAATCGCACAGGTGTCGGCCTATGGGGCGGTGCTGCTGGCCATTCCATTGTTGCTGATGGTGAACAACGTCACCAACTGGCTGAAGTATACGGGAAAGATCACCATAGTATTTTTTCTTGGTGTATTCTCCACACTTGTGGTCGGCATTACGCTGGGCTATATTTTTCGTGACAGGTTACAGGATGTGGATACCGTTTCCGGGATGATGACCGGTGTGTATATTGGTGGCACGCCCAACATGGTGGCTATCAGTAAGGCGCTTAATGCCGGTGACTCGTTGTTTATCATCTTGAATGCTACCGACACGATTTGTTCTGGATTATATTTCTTTTTACTGATTGGTGTTGGTAAGGCGGTGATCGGATTGGTACTTCCCGCGTTCCAGTCTAACCGGAATCAACAAACACTTGTGGATGAAAGTCGTGAAGCGCATGACCATCCCTTTCCACCGGAACACAGAACGTG
>CAZCRJ010000275.1:0-4635 GCA_964501015.1 uncultured Roseivirgaceae bacterium
TCCGCCAGGAGAACCTTGAAGAAGTACGATCATTTCTTCAGCAGAATAGCTTTGGAATTTTGGTGAGCACGGTCGATAACAGACCCTGGGCAACACATATTCCTTTATATCTCGGCAAGAATGAAAAAGGTGAAGATGTACTGCAGGGGCACATCGCACGCGGTAATAAGCAATGGCGTGAATTTGACAAACATGAACAGGTGTTGTCCATTTTTACAGGACCGCATGCCTACATTTCTTCATCCTGGTACGACCACGAAAACGTTCCCACCTGGAATTACGTGGCCGTGCATGTATATGGTGAGTTGCGCTTAATTGAAGGTGATGCACTGATGGCCTCACTCCGGAAGCTTGTCGATAAACACGAGGCCAGCAGTATACATCCCGTTAAGGTGGAGAACATGTCTGCGAAATTCCTGGAAAGCGAATTGAGGGGCATTGTGGGTTTTGAAATACGCATTACCGATATAGAGGCTGCTTATAAGCTTTCGCAGAATCGTGATGAAAAGAACCTTAAGAACATCGTAACCGAACTGGAAAAACGAGGTGATGCGCAATCATTGGAGATTGCTAAACAGATGCAAAAATCCTATAAACGATAACAGGAATTGTATAAATCAAATGGCCGGCCATTGGCGTTTATTTGTATATAAGTTTAACACAAAAATTATGGAAACGATCAACTTAACCATACCCAACATGAAAAGCCCGCACTGCATGATGGTGGTGAGCAGTACACTTAAAAATGTTTCAGGCGCTACGTTGAAAAAGGTTGTGCCTGGGGAAGCCGAGATTGAACTTTCGGGCGCAACAAAAGATTTAGTTATAGATGCCATCGAAAAGGCAGGCTATACTGTAGCCAGTAAATAAGATTTTAAGAAAGAAGAAAATGGAAACACTGAAATTTAAGACGAACATCAAATGTTCCGGCTGCATTGCCAAAGTAACTCCACATTTAAATGAAACGGTTGGCGAGGGTAAGTGGGAGGTTGATCTAAACACTTCGGCCAAAGTCCTGACGATCGCAAGCGAAACGGATGCCGCCAAGGTAAAAGAAGCCGTGGAGAATGCCGGCTATAACGCTGAAAAGATTTAATCTAACCATATAAATTTGGGTTGTTTGACCCCGGAGTGTCATAGCCAAAATTTAGAGGAATAAGTCATTTCAGGCAACGGATAAGAGCTTTTACGCGTGTTATCGGGCAATTCCGGGCAATTCTGTAACGCTTTCGAGTAAAAATATAAATCCAAAATCAACGAAATCCGTACATTTGCTTACGCATGAATCAAATTCGTTCCATATCGTCCGTTCTGCTGGCTGTGCTGGTGCTTATGGCATCGAGCAGTTTTTATGTTGGCGTACACGTGTGTGGCGGAACGGTTAAAGCCATTGCCTTTCTGCAGGAAGCCGATGGATGCGGACACCAGCAACTTCCTCCCTGTCATCGTAAAGCCATGGAAGGTTGCTGTGAAAATGACCAGGTAATTCATGAAGGCCTCGATTTCAAAACTACGGATGCATTCGCTCCCGCACCTTTAACATCCACAACTATTCTGCACACTGCACTTGTGCTGGCAGAAATAATCCCTGCTGCATCAATCACGCCAACGCCTTTTCGTTCTGACCATCCTCCTGCCCTCACGGGGTATGATATTATCATTTCTAATCAGACTTTCTTAATCTGATTTCTGTTCAGCCATTCTCTTTTCACGAGAGTGGTATGTCTTCTTATTTTCATTTTGAAGAAGTCAACTGAACAGCACTATGATCAATCGAATAATAAAATTCTTTTTAGAACAAAAACTGGTAACCATACTTGTGCTTCTGGCAATTGTTGGTTGGGGACTAGTTACTGCACCCTTTAACTGGAATATCGGATTTCTCCCACAAGATCCGGTGCCTGTTGATGCCATTCCTGATATTGGCGAAAACCAGCAAATCGTTTTCACCGAATGGATGGGGCGCTCACCACAAGATGTGGAAGACCAGATCACCTACCCGTTAACCACTGCGTTGCTGGGCATGCCAGGTGTGAAAGCTATCCGCAGTACGTCCATGTTTGGCTTCTCCTCCATCTATATCATTTTCGATGACGAGGTGGAATACTACTGGAGCCGCTCGCGCATTCTTGAAAAGCTCAGCGCATTGCCATCAGGCTTGTTGCCGGAAGAAGTACAACCAAAGCTAGGTCCGGATGCTACGGCTTTAGGCCGCGATGAAAACGGAAACCCTGCAGGCGGTTGGGACTTACATGAACTGCGTACCATTCAGGATTTTTATGTTCGCTATGCCCTTACCGGTGCAGAAGGTGTAGCTGAAGTAGCCAGTGTAGGCGGACACATAAAAGAATATCAGGTCGACCTTGATCCGGTGGCTATGAAGACTTACAACATTTCCATGATGGAGGTGATGCAGGCGCTGCGCAATTCCAACCGCGATGTAGGTGCGAATACTATTGAAATTAACAGGGTCGAATATTATATCCGAGGACTCGGCTATGTAAAAAATATTGAAGACATAGAAGAGGCTGTTGTTCGGGTAAATAAAAATGTACCGGTTCGGATTAAAGACATTGCCCGGGTTAATCTTGGACCTGCAGATCGTTCCATGCTGGGTATTCTTGATAAGAGCGGTGCAGAAGCAGTTGGCGGTGTTGTTGTTGCGCGGTATGGCGATAATCCGTTAGCCGTAATCAATCGTGTAAAAGAGAAAATAGCTGAGATTGCTCTGGGATTACCATCCAAAAAATTAGACGATGGAAGAACTTCAAAAGTGACCATTGTTCCGTTCTACGACCGCACCCAACTCATTTATGAAACATTGGGTACGCTTAATGATGCGATCAAGTTACAGATCCTGATCACCATCATTGTCATCATCGTAATGGTATACAACCTACGGGCATCACTATTGATTTCTGCATTGTTGCCGCTGGCTGTATTGATGTGTTTCATCTTTATGAAATACTTTGGAGTTGATGCCAACATTGTAGCCCTTTCCGGAATTGCCATCGCCATCGGTACGATGGTTGACCTGGGAATTATTCTCAATGAAAATGTACTGAAGCACCTGGAAGAAGCACCGGACGATCAACCACTGATCACAACCGTCTATAATGCCGTATCAGAAGTTTCATCAGCTATCATTACAGCCGTTGCCACCACTATCGTGAGCTTCTTGCCGGTATTTACCTTACAGGCTGCCGAAGGAAAATTATTTGGGCCGTTAGCCTACACGAAAACATTTGCCTTGGTGGCTGCCCTGATCTTCACCCTTATCATCATGCCTGCCTTTACACATTGGGTGTTTGGTATGAAAATCGGAAAAGGAAAATTCAAACTTGCCGGTAATAGTATTCTTGCTTTAGCGGGGTTGTTCATAGCTATTCTTTATTTGCCTTGGGCAGGTATTGCACTCCTGTTGTTTGCCGTGAATAATCTTCTGGATCATTTTTATCCAGAGAAATATTCCCGATATCATGAAGGTGTAACCGTTGGTATTTCGGTGGTTGCTATTTCCTGGTTGCTGGCTTCAGAATGGTTGCCCCTTGGTGTTTCCAATAGTTTAGTGTTGAATTTCCTGTTTATCCTGATCATCATCGGATTGGTGTTGGGCGGATTCTCCATATTCATTCGGTTTTATCCTAAGATTTTAACCTGGTGCCTTGAAAACAAAGTGAAATTCTTGCTGATACCTGTCTTCATAATGGTATTGGGTTTAACCATCATGTTGGGTTTCAGCAGGGCATTTTCTTTTGTAGAGAAAGGTTTTGATACCATCGGCTGGAATATCCGAACAACCTCTTTCTGGAGTTCATTAACACATACCTTCCCCGGCATGGGTAAAGAGTTTATGCCATCGCTGGATGAGGGCGCATTTTTACTTATGCCTACCTCCATGCCCCATGCTGGTGTCGAAGCCAACAAACAAGTGCTGCAACAATTGGATATGCTGGTAACGGCCATACCCGAAGTAGAAATGGTAGTCGGGAAAGCGGGTCGTGCAGAAACCGCGCTTGATCCAGCACCCATGTCAATGTATGAGAATGTGATCCTTTATAAATCGGAATACATTACGGATGAGAATGGAAGGAAAATCAGATTTAAGACGGACGCAAATGGAAGATACAAAATTGATATTCGTGGATATTTGGATATTGATGGATATTATGATAGAGCAAGCTTAAAGATCTATGACATAAATAATATCGATGTATCAACCAGTATCAACGAATATCAATCAATATCTAAAAATATCCCTCAATATCTGATCGAAGACAATAACGGTGAGTATTATCGTCAATGGCGCGATGAAATAAAGAGTCCAAACGACATCTGGGACGAGATCGTAAAAGTCGCTAACATACCCGGTGTTACCTCCGCACCGAAACTTCAACCCATCGAAACGCGGTTAGTGATGTTGCAAACGGGTATGCGTGCACCCATGGGATTAAAAGTGTACGGTCCTGATTTAAAAACAATCGAATCGTTCAGCCTCGAACTGGAGAAACATTTAAAGGAAGTTCCTTCCATAAAACCGGAAGCGGTGTATGCAGATCGTTCCCTCGGCAAACCCTACATGGAAATTGATCTCAATCGCAAAGCTATGGCACGTTACGGATTGAACGTAAGTGA
>CAZCRJ010000276.1:0-2071 GCA_964501015.1 uncultured Roseivirgaceae bacterium
GGATACTATCCAGGTATAAAACGATAGTGGCACTTTCCAGTCCAAACCGGGTTTCACTATCCATAATCTGTCCGCGAACAGTCTGTATAAGAACGGTATCCTTTTTTTCAACCACCACTTCCTCTTTCTTTTTCTTTAGCGACATACCGGTATTCTGGGCATAAAGATCAGGGCTATTAATAAGCCCTGCAATACCTAAAATAAGTATGGCTTTCACTATCGTTAATCGATGGTCACCTACTGGATATACCGGAACTACCATATTCTGCCAATGCTGTTTACAAAATTATTAGAAGGCGGTCTGAATACTATTCAACAGCACTTAATTCGCGAAAACCGCTTACCGGATATTTTTCTTATGAAAGATAATCAATTTAACGTTTTGACAGTATACATGTTGACAGGCTCTCGGGACGAGACTTGAGGTGCATCACGAACAGGACTCACCGCTGGCGTGTTTCTGAATAGCTTATATAAAATCCAGCCCACCAAAGAATCCGGCAAGAGCTGCCGTACGGTATACAATACCTTGTTAACCCTACCAGGAATTATTCTGTACTGCCGCTGAAGCATACCTTCAACCGCCTCCCGGGCAACAGCTTCCGCACTTTGAACCATGCGCTTGCTCACCTGCACAGCTTTTATGCCATCGCGAACTGTTTTATTTGTTAAGGTTGCTCCCGGACATAAACAACTCACAAAAATGCCATGAGGCAAAAGTTCATGGCGTAAGGCAGACGAAAAGGAGTACACAAAGCTTTTAGTAGCTGCATAAACGGACTTGTTGGGGATTGGCATAAAGGAAGCAAGACTTCCAACATTAAGAATATGTGCTGGAGCATTTTTTCGTAACTCACCAAGGAAGTTATGCGTAAGCACAACAAGCGCCTGATTGTTGAGGATCATCATTCCGGTTAGTTCATCTGGATCGGAATTCTCCAGCGATGAAAAGTTTCCAAAGCCCGCGTTGTTAAGTAGCATATTCACCTTGTAGTTATTCGTGTTACACCATTCCAGGACACGCTGAGCCGCCCTAGTCGTTGTGAGATCAAGTTCGAGTCCGTGGGCCTGAACGGGGTACTGCTGGTTGATTTCCTCCACTACTCCGGACAATCCAGTACCGGGTAATGCAATCAATAAAACATTAAACTTTCTTCTGGCTAGTTCTATTGCCATAGCTTTACCAATGCCAGCACTGGCTCCAGTAATCAGGGAGTACGCGCATGTTGTCATAGTGTTTTTGGTTTAGTGAATAGTGTCATATCAGGGTTAGCCCTCAACGCGTAATAGTCATTCGATAGTGCAAGCACCAGGTGAATAATGACTGCACTCCATACATTTCCTGTATACCCGGTTAGTATACACAGTAAAGCACCAAACGGAATAGTCAATAGTGATTCTTTGATACTCTTAGGTAAATGAGCCAATGCGTATAGTCCGACATTAATTATTGTAGCAGTTGTTAGACCATAAAGTTCAAGACAAGCCAAGAACAGGTAGCCTCTAAAGAGAATTTCGTAAGCAATCAGATAAACACTCCAGGTCAGCGTATTCAACAAAAATACTGCCGGTGACCAATACGAAATTCTCAGTTGTGGATACATGGCAACGTTCTCTTCCTTCCCTGCTGCGAAAAAATTAACCAGCACTGACAACAGAGAGAAAAATAAACTAAAGAGGATTGTCGCTTTCGGGTTAGTAAAGGTAAGTCCAAGCTGTTTTAGATTACCACTCAACATAAAAGCAGTAGCGGCAGGCCATGCCAATACAATAGAAGCAACAAATCTTCTGAAGAGTACATCTTCTTTAAAAAAGGAGGTATATTGAATGACAACACTAAGAAATACTGCCAGGAGGGCTATAGAAAGGAATAGGTTCATTGCTGTTTCTGTTATTAAAAATGAATGTTGCACTCCTGCCGAAGCCACACTAACGTAGTGTTAAGTCCTTGTTCAAACGGTGTGATTTTATACCCGAGTTCCTTAATCGCCTTTTCGCTGGAGAATGAAAAATCAATATTGTACTTCTTGATCCACTTAGTTGTAACGAGCGGAGTCTTTCCAAAAACATT
>CAZCRJ010000276.1:2081-4621 GCA_964501015.1 uncultured Roseivirgaceae bacterium
TTCTTCCTGCCATCCATATACCATCATCAGTGGCATCGGCACCTTTATAAGCAGGTATTTTTTCTCAGACTTCTTTTCCAGCAATGAGAAAAATGTATTGAAGCTTAGATTTTCCCCTCCTAATATATATTTCTCTCCAGCCTTGCCTTTTTCCATCGCTAACATGTGGCCTGTTACCACATCATCGATATAGCAAAAACACCCCATGCTGTTTCCATCACCGGGGATGATATGCCATTCACCGGAAACATAACGCCTGATGAGACCCGATATCGCATTGCTCTCTGTCCACACACCCGGCCCATATACACGAACCGGATGAACGATTACAGCATCCAATCCCCTGCACACATACTGATTCACCTTTTCTTCGGCTATAAACTTTGAGCTCTCATATTCATTGTAGAAATCTACGGTACGCAAAGAGTCTTCTGTATTTGGCTTTCCGTTGCTTGGCCCGAAGGTTCCTCCAGTGGATGTCACAACAACCTTTTTTATTCCATGCTTAACGGCAGTCTCCAATACATTCACAGTACCCTTTACATTGATGTCAAAGAATGTCTTGGGATTTTTAGCCCACACCCGTGCATAGGCTGCCATATGGTAGACCTGATCGCAACCCTTCATGGCTTCATCCAGTATACGCTGATTAAGCAGGTCTCCTTCAAAAATCCGGATATGTTTATTTTCAAACACTTTGCTGTCGGGGCTAACCCGGCACAATGCATGAATGTGGTGGCCCTGGTTAAGTAATTTTGTGACAAGTTTTTGTCCGATGTAACCGGTAGCTCCTGTGATAAATATTTTCATAGTGGTGTTTATTTTAAAAATTTATTTTCCCTGTTTATCAATGAAGTGTTGTAATCATGCTGACTGCAGCCCAGATTTGGGTTTGCCATCATCCTGATCTTTTTAATGCCTGTATGTTTTTGATTTTCATCTGGCCAATATGTGGCGTAAGTACCATCCGAAACACCAGCCGTTACCGTAATGACGTTCCCATCTTGGGTAACTCCGTCACCAAGTATAAAGTCTGCGGTATTGATGTTCGTTAACGCCATTGGAATAGTTCATTATCTAATTCTAACCGTGACTCAATGTTGTTTCTGTATTCACCTGCGTACTTATTAGGGTTCATTATAGAATAACAATTACAATGTCCTCTACCTAAGTAATGCCCAAACTCATGAAATACAATATATCTTAACGCCACCTTATCGGGTGAACCATTTAAAAACAAACTCTCATTTATTGTTATCATTGGTATTTTACCGCTCTCATAAAGTGCAGTTGAATTTATCTTGCCAACACGAACGATTACCCTTTCTTGTATTAACTGAACACCTCTTATTTCTGCTTCATAGTAAAACTCATCCACAACTTCTTTTAGTCGTGGGTCTACCTCAAAATGAATATCCTTTATAAGATTACATCCTGTTAATAAAAGTAGAAAGATAAACCTCATTATGTGGTGATGTCATTACTTGAATGAAGCACCTTATCCAGCTGCATTTTACTTTCAGGAATGGCATTAGTTAATTCGGATGACGTTGTTTTATTTTCTGCCAGGGTGTGAAGTAAAGATGTGGAAGGCTTCCACCCGGGAGGAGCAAACAGATAATAAATCTTTTCTTTACAATTGGAAGCAGACTTAATGTCCTCCACGATATCCTTCCATTCGTGGAAGAGTACATGGCTTAAACGGGTATCGGTAAGGGGTTTTGTTAAGCCATACACCGGACGTTCCTTCTCAGGTTCGAACGTGTTGAAGAGCTTATCCCAAATCAGTAGTACACCACCATAATTTTTATCGATGTATTGTTCATTGGATCCATGATGTACGCGGTGATGCGATGGCGTAATAAAAATGTATTCCAGAATACCCAGTTTTCCCACCAACTCAGTATGCTGATAAAAGGTTATAGCTGCGATAATGGCATTCATAAAAATTACCATTAGCGGATCGAATCCCAGCAGTACTAAAGGTGTGAACGATGCGAAACGAAAAAAAGAATTGGTAAACGGTGTGCGAATAGCGGTTGAAAAATTATACCTGGGCGAAGAATGGTGGATAACATGCGAGGCCCAGAAAAATCGCGACCGATGACACAGCCAATGAAAAAGATAATACTGCAAATCGGTTAACAGAAACAATAAGACCATTGCCCCAATACTGTTACTGATAGTAAGCATTGCATAGGGTACAAGCATTACAAAGCCTGAATACATTAAAGCTTTTGCTAAAAAATTTACGACTATGCCGATAGCCGCTATCTTGATGTTAAGGAGAGAGTCATTTTTTTCATAATGCCCTAAATGATGCGTTGTATCGAGGAGGGCCTCAAGAATTACACTGCTGATTAGAAGAATAGCGAAGACCGTATCAAATGCACCCATAGCCTTAAGTTTTAATTTTTCCATAAGGCTTTTCTCGCCCTATGTGAAATCAAAAGTATACGGCTAAGTATCGCTCAACCATCCCATGATATAGGTAGATATGTTATAACATATTGAAAGCATCCCAAATTCTTGGCATATTG
>CAZCRJ010000277.1:0-4619 GCA_964501015.1 uncultured Roseivirgaceae bacterium
CAATGGGTTGGCCGGTAAATGATTTGATGCTCTGTTTCTGCCTCCACAGCCATGTTCTCCTGTAGAATTTTGTTCTGTAGTTTAGCTTGAAAATCAGGAATCTCTTTGAAGTCATTGATAAACAAGGCACCGGATCTAAAACCGTTTGTAAGTATGGATGCCAGCAGGATTGGGTACGAAACACTCATTACCCAATAGTGCGTCTGATTCATGTCGCTTATAGAATTATCCAGGTAGGCGGATAACAGGGTAAAGGCATTGAATATCAGTAACAGTATGATTACCAGTTTCGTGAACGTTTTAAAACTCCATTTTGAAATTTCCTTTCGGATCCGCATAACTTGAACTATTTTTCCGCAAATTAAGCATTGTATTGAACATGATTTTATCTCCTGAAGTACTGTTGTGGATTATTGTTGGCATCGTAGTGATCAGTTTTGTGTTTGACCAGGTATTGGACTATATCAACCTGAAAGCCATGCGCCCGGATATTCCACAGGAAGTGATGGCATTTTATGACTCGGAAAAATACGCTAGGTCGCAGGCGTATCATCGTGAACTGGCCAGGTTTTCATTTTTTTCATCAACGTTTAGTTTTTTAATCTCCCTCGGCATGCTTCTCTTAGGTGGATTTGGATGGGTAGATGGTGTATTACGCCCTCTCCTCGATAACCAGATTTTTCTGGCACTGGCATTTTTCGGATTGCTCGGAATTGCATCGGATATCCTTTCCCTTCCGTTTCAATGGTATGGAACATTCGTGATTGAGGAGAAATATGGATTTAACAAAACATCAGTGAAAACATTTATATCTGATAAACTAAAAGGATATGCATTGGGCGCTTTACTGGGGGGTGCACTTTTAGCCGCACTGCTCTACCTGATCGAAACCATCGGGCCGGATTTCTGGATTTGGTTTGCCGTAATCGCCATTGCGTTCATGCTCTTTATGAATATGTTTTACACCTCCCTTATTGTTCCGATGTTTAACAAACTTACCCCATTGGAAGACGGAGAGCTGAAAACAGCAATTGAAGTGTTTGCAAAAAAGATCAACTTTCCGCTTACCAACATTCTGGTTATTGATGGTTCAAAGCGATCCAAAAAAGCAAATGCTTTTTTTTCAGGCATTGGCAAACGAAAAAAAATTGTGTTATACGATACCCTCATTGCCAACCATACAACAGAAGAACTGGTAGCAGTGTTGGCACATGAAGTCGGTCATTATAAAAAGAAACATATTATTTGGAGCTTTGTCCTTTCGGCCATACAGATTGCATTTACTTTATTTATATTATCGCTGATGGTGTTTAATGAAAATCTTTCCTTGGCTCTGGGTGGCCAGATACAGGCGATTCACCTGAATCTGCTCGCCTTCACCATATTGTTTTCACCAATTTCCATGGTTACCGGGTTGTTCATGAATGTGTACAGCCGCAAGAATGAGTTTGAGGCGGATGCCTATGCAAAGGAAACCTATGACGGAAAAGCACTGGCCGAAGCATTAAAAAAATTGTCTGTCGATAATTTATCCAATCTGTATCCGCACCCGGCTTACGTGTTCGTACACTATTCCCACCCTCCCTTAGTAGAGCGTCTGGAAAGGATTGAACACTAATCAGGTGTTACGGGCAGTTGTAGTTTAAGTGTTCCCGTTTTGTAGCGCAAATACTCTACGTGTCCCATTTTTTGGTTGTCAGCCGTGATTAGGTGCATGTGTAAAAAAGTGTCGTGGTGGGTAAAAATAGTTTTGTGTTGAGTGGAGAAAAATCCAAGAACTTCTGCCGGCTGATTCGTGATCGTATACTTCCGTAAGCCCTGATGGGCTTCTTCTGGTGATGATACCGTGTTGCCGGGTGGAAGGTTAACGACATGAATTATAGCTTTTTCTACTACTCCTGATAGTTTGAATAGAAATGGCTTCGGCATTTCCGTTGTGGCCTGAAGTAGGTATGACTCCAGCTGTTTGTCATTTTGTATGCTGTCTGGTAACCACATCTCATGCCAGCGCGCTATAGTGGCGTAAGCAAAGAAGGGTGCTTTCATGTCAGTAGTTTCTTTAACAATCATGGTGGTGTCCGTTGCCACGCTTGATTGGTAGGCAATGCCATCCATGATCAGGATTTCACCCGATAAGTATTCTACCGGACCGATACCATAGAGATGTGTTTTATTCTGGATGGTGTCCAGATCAATCATGCCAGAAAGTTCCCCTTTCCACAAAACGTTGCGCATGGCGCCAATAATTTTGACAGCAGCGGTTGACCCGGAGTTGTTGTGTTGATTACCCGGAGAACAGGATTGGTTGATGTAACTGAGCGCCAGTGCAAGCAAAAGAAGTGGAATCCTTTTGTGGCTGATCTGTTCTGGTTTAATCATCACTGTTACCGGAATCGAGTTTGCAATAATTGTCCATGCCCAGGTGCATGAGCGCATCACCGGCATTTATTACCGGAATATTATTTAACCCGATCACGTAAGCCTTTTCAGGAGATAAAACCTTTTCCTTGAATTCGCCAAAAGGATCTGTTATGGTGCCAACCCATTCACCCTTATGCACCAGTTGTCCGCTGGGTACCATGGATTGAAACAACCCTGCATACTTCGCACGAATCCATGTAGTATTCCATATAATCTTACTTTCTTCCCGGGCATCGGTAGCCCAGTCGATCATGTTGAGGTGACGCATCAGGCGTAAGGTTCCGGCAATACCTTCTTCAATCGCGTGCTGATCAAAGCGCAGGGATTCGCCTCCTTCGTAAACAATAATATTTTTTCCTTTTTTCGAAGCCTCTTTTCGCAGTGAGTGTGGCCTGAATGTGGAGTCGATGGTAAACGGGGCGTTAAAGGCTTTTGCCAGTTCAACATTTATTTCATTATTGAGCATGGCGCGCACTTGTGGATAATTGGTACGCATGGCCCCTCCGGTATGAAAATCAACGCCATAATCAATAAAGGGAATAATTTCGCGCGTAATATGGTAGGCCACCCGACTGGCTAATGACCCGTTTTTGTTTCCCGGAAAGGATCGGTTTACATCCTTACCATCCGGTACTTCGCGGGAGAAATTCAAAAAGCCATATACATTGATGACCGGCATACACACTACTGTGCCCCGTTTTGGTTGATGCAGGTTGCTATCCAGAATTCTCCGGACTATTTCCAGTCCGTTAATTTCATCTCCATGCATGCCGGCCATTAAGGCCAATACAGGGCCATCCTCCAGTCCGCGCGATACATACATGGGTGTATCAATAACAGTATGAGAAGGCAAGCGGGCGATGTTGATTTTGATTTCCCTGAACTCGCCTGGTTTAATTTCCTGGTTGGCAATTTTTACTACTCTCATTCGCTTGCTTGGTGAGGAAAAGTTACGGGGAATACCTGATAGATGATACTACGTATCACGAACTTTATGGTATATTTTCCGGATTGAGGATTTACATCGGGAGAATTCATGCATTTATTTTATCCTTCTGGATTTTCTTTTTACCAGCATGTTGCTCAAGATATTGAATAACTTTTCCGGCAATATCCAGTTTGGTTGCTGTTTCAATTCCCTCCAGTCCGGGTGATGAATTTACTTCGATAATAAGTGGTCCGCGCTTGCTCAGCAGCATATCCACACCGGCAACACCCAATCCCATTTTTTTGGCAGCCATGATAGCGGCAGCTTTTTGTGCCCGGGTTAACTTGATAACGGTTGCAATTCCACCGCGGTGCAGATTAGACCTGAACTCTCCTTCGCGGGTTGCCTCCCTTTTCATGGCACCCACCACTTCACCATTTACGATAAACGCCCGTATATCGGTACCGCGCGATTCTTTGATAAACTCTTGAATTATGATGCGTGCATGCAACCCATGAAACGCTTCAATTACCGACTGGGCAGCTTTTTCATTTTCAGCCAGTACTACACCTAAGCCTTGGGTGCCCTCCAACAGCTTAATAACAACAGGTGCTCCACCTACGGCTTCAAGGATTCCCTCGGTATCGCGTGAGTAATCCATAAAAATGGTTTTCGGCATACCTAAACCTGCGCGGGAGAGAATCTGAAGGCTACGGAGTTTGTCGCGTGAGCGAATCAACGCCTGCGACTCAATGGCCGAGAACACTTTCATCATTTCAAACTGGCGCACCACTGCTGCTCCATAAAACGTAACCGAAGCTCCTATTCTTGGAATAATGGCATCGAAATAATCCAGTTTCCTGCCCTGGTATAATACCACAGGGTTTTTCTTTTCAATGAACAATACGCACTTCATGTGGTCGATGATCTCAACCTTATGTCCACGAAGTTCTCCGGCTTCTTTAAGTCGTTGTGTAGAGTACAACTTGGCATCCCTTGAAAGTATTGCGATGTGCATGGGTTATAAAAGTGAATCAGTTTTTTTATGACCAGACTTTACCTTCTTCTTGAACGATAGATTTTTTTTAGATACATCGATTACGAAGCGGTGCCGTAAAATTTTCCGTCCCAGCAATATTGGAAACCGCAACGTGTCACGATCGCTCAACGAAAATTCGGTAAGAATTTCCGTGTTATGAACTTTTACTGTGGTTTGGATAACAAAGCGTTTCTCAGCAATTCCAAAGGAGTTTTTTATATCTCTAAAGCT
>CAZCRJ010000278.1:0-4618 GCA_964501015.1 uncultured Roseivirgaceae bacterium
GTCGCGTTGTTTCACAGAGACATGTTTCGGAATAAATTGGCCGGGAGCCTTTCCGCCAAGCGCCAGCTTTGATTGATATTTTTCAACCAGTCCATCATACGTTTTTGAAGGACGGTTGGCTTTTCCAAACAATAGGGTCACTAACATTCCCGGAAAAGAAAAGACTAAATTCACTGGACTGGTACTGCGAATAATGTGGTCGAGTTGCTGACCTGCTGTCCATTTACCGGAAGGTGAAAATGTAAAATCACTATCCGATAAGCGCTGAAGTTCCTCTATAAAACCGCGATGCTTCCGTATCAGCATCTCAATAATTTGAGTTTTATCCATATTTTTTGCTTAAACGAATCGGGGATCGGTATCCATAACAGCGCCACATTTTTTGCACGTGCGCAGTTCTTCCGATCCATAAAATTCGCGAAAGCGCGGCAGAAAATCCTTCTCTATATTTTCAAGGTGGAAGCGGTATTCATGTACTTTAGCATTGCAGACATCGCAATACCATTGAAGGCCATCAAGAATGTCTTGCTCGGGTCGTTTGCATTCTATTACCAAACCGATTGAATTGGCAGGACGTTCGGGGCGGTGGGGAACACGTGCCGGCAGTAAAAACATTTCACCTTCTTTTACCGGAATGTCAACGGCTTTTCCGTCTTCCTGAATACGAACATTGATATCGCCCTCCAACTGATAAAATAATTCTTCAGTTTCGTTAAAGTGAAAATCTTTACGCGCATTGGGCCCTCCCACAATCATTACGATATAATCGCCAGCATCGGCATAGAGATTTTTATTGCCAACCGGAGGTTTGAGTAAGTCACGGTTGTCGTTGATCCATTGTTTCAGGTTAAAAGGTCTGCGAATGGCCATAGTAATTTTAGTGTTGAGTATGTAAATAGTTATGCCCTTAAAAGGCCTTTTAAAGTTACGAAAGAACATCTTCTTTTTATATTTACTTTAAATTGAGTTATGAATCTGGATTTAATAGGAAAACAAGCTTTAGTGTGTGGTAGTACACAGGGAATTGGTAAGGCTGCTGCGATCGAACTTGCATCGCTTGGCGCTTCTGTCACATTGATGGCACGAACGGAGAAAAAATTACAAAGTGTTCTTAGTGAACTTTCGGTTGAGCAAGGACAACAGCATGACTACCTTGTTGCCGATTTCTCTGATCCGCGAAACGTAGAAGCTGCAATTCAAAAGCATATTGCCCACCGTGTGGTTCATATTCTGATAAACAATACAGGGGGTCCTCCGGGGGGCCTGGCAATTGATGCAAGTACGAATGAGTTTATACAAGCATTCGCTTCTCACTTGATTTGTAACCAGGTATTGGTGCAGGCAGTGGTTCCTGCTATGAAGAGGGAGAACTATGGCCGCATCATTAACATCATTTCAACATCCGTGAAAATTCCGTTAAAGGGATTAGGTGTAAGCAATACCATTCGGGGGGCTGTGGCCAGTTGGGCCAAAACCCTGTCGGTTGAATTAGGCCCTTTTGGCATTACAGTCAATAATGTATTACCCGGTGCTACGATGACGGGCCGTCTTGAAGCCCTGATCACCTCAAAGGCTGAAAAGACAAGTAAACAATACGATGAAGTGTTGCAGGAAATGATAAACGAGATCCCGGCAGCACGAATCGGTGAAGCGCATGAGGTGGCGGCAGCAATTGCTTTTCTGGCAACACCTGCTGCAGCCTACATAAATGGTATTAATGTTCCGGTTGATGGCGGCAGAACCGGCACACTTTAATTCACGCGGGCAAACATGAAGCGAATTATTTTTTCTGCATTTGTTCTCCAGCCCGTATTTCTGTTTGCCCAATTACAAGTTCTGTTAAAAGAAGATTTTACAGATAATCGCCTGGAGTGGTATGAAACTAAAAGCGGGGATTATTCGATTCGCGTTACCGATGGTTATTATGAAATGATTAGTCCGCCTGAAGGGATGATGACGTACATATTTCCTGATCTGGATAGTGATAGAGATTTTTCATTTGAAGCAAGTTTTAGCCAGACAGCAGGAGATGAAAGCAATGGCTTTGGATTCATCTGGGGGTATGATGGAGAGACAAGCCTGAATAATTTTATCATCTCAGGCAATGGATATGGTAAAATCTGGTCTTCCGATACAACACGAACAGATGCAAAAGAATGGTTTAGGATTGAAAGCATAAAGCCTATGGGCATGGCGAATCAGTTGAAAGTTTTGAAAGAAAAGGAAGGTCTTAAATTTTATGTAAATGGACATGAAGTATTGACGATTAAAGAACTTCCTTGGTTTGGCAATACTATTGGATTTGCGGCTTATACCAATATGCGTTTACTCATTGACAATTTTATCGTCTACAATGATTTGGATATCAACTTACCTCTAGACATGCCAACCGGGTTAGTTAAAGAAAATCTGGGCTCAACAGTTAATACGGTTTATGATGAAGTTACTCCCAAAATTTCAGTTGACGGAAAGACACTATACTTTACCCGTAAAAATAGTCTGGAAAATAGTGGAGGTGAAAAAGATGAGTCTGATGTATGGTTTAGTACTTCTTCGGATGGTATAGCCTGGTCACTGGCTCAAAACCTTGGGCCACCAATTAATTCCGCTGATATCAATAATATCGTTTCCATCAGTCAGGATAATAATACCATGCTGGTGGCTACTGTTAATGATTTTGGTGTGTATGAACGAACCGCCACCGGATGGAAGGCGAGCGGTGTGCTTGGCGCGTACTATGTAAATGAGAGTGATTATTTTGAAGCTTCACAAGCTGCGGATGGAAAGGCAATGCTGATAGCGGTTAAGAATAAGCAGAGTTTATATTATCTGGATAGAATAGATGAACGTGATATTTTTGTTATCCTAAAACAAGCATCCGGTAAGTGGAGCGATCCACTAAACTTAGGTTCAGTGATTAATACATCGGGTAATGAAATTTCTCCTTTTTTGGCACCGGATGGACACACCCTGTATTTTGCTTCCGATGGGCATAAAGGTTACGGGGGTATGGACGTATTTATGAGTAAACGCCTGGATGATTCCTGGACCAATTGGACAGAGCCGGTTAATCTTGGTCCTGAAATAAATACACCCGGGTACGATGCCTATTACACTGTTCCTGCATCTGGTGATGTAGCCTACCTGTGTTCATCTGAAAATGGGTATGGTAAATCAGATATTATCCGTGTTGTATTGCCAAATGCAGTGAAGCCTGACCCGGTAGTATTAGTTCGCGGAAATGTTTTAAATGCCCGCACGAATGAACCGATTCAGGCAGCGATATTCTTTGAAGACTTAAACACAGGAAAAGAGTCGGGCGAGGCACATTCCAATCCTACTTCAGGAGAGTACCGCATTGCATTACCGTATGGTGTGAATTATGGTTTACGCGCAAAAGCAAAAGGGTTTATGTCTGTTAATGAAAATTTAGAACTGGTCAATGGAAGTGATTATATAGAGTTTAGTAAGGATCTGTTTTTAGTGCCACTTGAAGCAGGGGAGGCACTTCAGTTGAACAATGTGTTCTTTGAACAAGGCCGGCCGCTATTAAAAACCGAATCCTATCCTGAACTCGACAGACTGGTAGCGATCATGAAGGAGAACCCTTCAATGAGTATTGAGCTTAGTGGTCATACCGATAACAATGGTAATCCCAGCAGCCTTGTAGTGTTGTCGCAGGAACGAGTAAAGGCTGTTAAAAATTACCTGGTAGAACATGGCATTGCTGCAAACCGTATTACCGGAAAAGGCTATGGAGGCGCAAAGCCATTGGTTAAAAATGATTCAGAAGAAAACAGGCGGAAGAATAGAAGGGTGGAGTTTAAAATCATAAAAAAATGAGCGTGGAGAAAATTCTTAACTATATCGGTGGAAAACTGGTTGAGCCTACGGGTGGAGCCTATATCGAAAACGTTAATCCGGCTGAAGGAAAAGTATATAGCCTGACTCCTGATTCTGATGCTCAGGATATTCAGTCAGCAGTTGATGCCGCGAAAGTTGCCTTTCCGGAATGGTCAGGAATGGCAGTAGAAAAACGATCGGCCATACTGCAAAAAATTGCTGACCTGATTGATCGAGATATGGATGTGCTGGCGTTTGCTGAAAGTATTGATCAGGGCAAGCCATTTAAACTGGCCAAAGCAGTTGACATTCCAAGAGCTTCAGCCAATATGCGTTTCTTTGCAACGGGAAGTATTCACTTTTCATCAGAAGCACATACCGGAAATGAAGCTATCAATTATACCTCCCGGACTCCTGTAGGTATTGCGGGCTGCATATCACCCTGGAATCTGCCTTTATATTTATTTACCTGGAAAATTGCACCTGCATTAGCTGCAGGCTGTACAGTAGTTGCCAAGCCATCAGAGCTTACACCCATGACAGCTTTTTTGTTTTCAAAACTGTGCATAGAGGCCGGACTACCAGCAGGAGTATTGAACATTGTACACGGAACAGGACCAAAAGCAGGTCAGGCCATTATTGAACATTCTGACATCACTGCAATATCGTTTACTGGAGGAACAGTAACCGGTAAAAAAATAGCAGGCATTGCCGCACCCATGTTTAAAAAACTTTCACTTGAACTGGGCGGAAAAAATCCCAACATCATTTTTGC
>CAZCRJ010000279.1:0-1643 GCA_964501015.1 uncultured Roseivirgaceae bacterium
TGTGCATGAGAGAACCCTAAAGTACGCGCCTTGGTTTCAATTTTCCTAAAGAATTTCAGAAACTTTGTTAAGGTTAAAAAAATGCCCTTTTTTGCGCTAAAACTAAATGTTCGAAGATAATTACAAGCAGCGCGGCTTGCGCAACAAACTGGTTAAGGTACTCCAATCCAAAGGCATTACCGATCATCGAGTGCTTAACGCCATGGGCAAGGTTCCCCGACATGTTTTCTTCGAAAATGCCCTTTTAGAGCATGCTTACCAAGATAAAGCATTCCCAATTGGGGAAGGACAAACCATATCACAGCCCTATACTGTCGCCTTTCAGACAGAAAAACTGGAAATTAAGCCGGGTGATAAAATATTAGAAATTGGAACAGGTTCTGGTTACCAGGCCTGCATTTTAGTAGAACTTGGCGCCACCGTATTTACCATCGAATACAATAAGAATCTATTTGAACGAACTAAAGCATTTTTACCAAAAATGGGCTACAAACCTTATTTCTATTTCGGTGACGGCTCAAAAGGTATTCCTGCCAAAGCACCCTTCGATAAAATCATCGTTACAGCAGGTGCACCCGTTGTACCTGATGCATTACTGGATCAGTTAGCAGAGGGAGGAATTTTAGTAATTCCGGTTGGCGACCGTGAAAAGCAAATGATGCTTCGCATACGCAAAAAGAATGGAGTTATAAGCAAAGAAGAGTTTGATTATTTTAGCTTTGTGCCGCTGCTGGGGCAGCAAGGATGGAGAAGTTGAGACATACGCTTCTTCATAGTACAATATAGTTTACTCCTATGTCAAGAAAGAAAAAGAAACCTGCTGATTCCTTCGTAAGCATGACCGAATTGGTTCTGCCCAACGATACCAATACTTTGAATAATTTAATGGGTGGAAGGTTGATGCACTGGATGGATATTGTATCTGCTATTGCAGCGCAGAAGCACTCAAACAGAATTGTGGTAACGGCATCGGTTGATAACATCTCGTTTAAACATGCCATTCTTCTTGGAAATGTTGTTACCCTTAAAGCCCGTGTAACAAGGGCTTTCAATTCATCAATGGAAGTACGCATTGATGTTGATGCTGAAGATATTCCATCGGGCAAAAAAATGGAGAGTAACAGTGCCTACTTTACCTTTGTAGCTGTTGATCAGAGTGGCAGACCAATTGATGTTCCTGAAATTGAACCACAAACAGAGGAAGATAAAGAATTTTATAACGGTGCACTTCGCAGACGGCAGCTTCGGTTAATTTTAGCCGGCCGCATGAAGCCAGATGATGCTCATGAATTGAAATCAATTTTTAATATCAAATAATGCCTCTCACACCGGAGCTTATTCAGGAAACCTTTAGTGAAGAAATGTATTCCCTACCCGATCGTGTATTGGTACTCCTTGATGGAGACTGGAACGAGCTGTCAGGTGAAGATTGTCAGCTCTTAGGAAAAATTCTGAATGCGGTTAACTTATCTGTGGAACGTGTACATATCCTATCCATGAAGGAAATTGACCTCAATTCATTATCAACAGTAAAACCTTCAGCAGTGCTATCGTTTGGCACACGAATACTTCCATCCATAACACCTTATGAAGCCGTTGAGCATGCAGGTATTCCGGTCATTGTTGCCGATTCACTGAATAAA
>CAZCRJ010000279.1:1671-4608 GCA_964501015.1 uncultured Roseivirgaceae bacterium
TGGACGAAGGAAAAAAGAAGCTCCTTTGGGTGGCTCTTCGACAGGTTTTTAAACGTACCTGACCACTATATTTTCTCTAGTTTTATAGTGCTTTGCAGGTTTTGCCAGTTCTTCTATCTTTGCGCAGTTTTTTAAAGCAGAGTGCCGAGAAGGTAACCGGTAACACATCCAACCACCCTCATTGTGCCCGAATGCAAGAACTACTAAACTGAATCGATAACCTTTAAATCTATCATGGAAAATTTACTTTATTTTCTCCCCCTTTTCGGAATACTGGGACTACTCTTCGTTTTATGGAAGAGCGCCTGGGTTAATAAGCAAGATGCCGGTACCGACAAAATGAAAAAAATTGCCGGTCATATTGCCGAGGGAGCAATGGCTTTTCTAAAGGCTGAGTACAAAGTTTTATCAATATTTGTTTTATGTGTTGCCATTCTGTTGGGCGTTACTGCAAACGCTGAAACTTCGTCCCCACTCGTAGCAGTATCGTTCATCCTGGGTGCCTTTTGTTCAGGATTAGCCGGATTCATCGGTATGCGAGTAGCAACAAAGGCAAACGTGCGGACCACCAATGCAGCCCGAACAAGTTTAGGTAAAGCATTGGAAGTAGCTTTTGCCGGAGGTTCCGTGATGGGCATGGGTGTTGTTGGCTTAGGAATATTAGGCCTTAGCTCACTCTTCATAATTTATTCCCACATGTTTGGAATTGATACTCAGGCCAATGTAACCCAGGTAATAACCATTATCACTGGATTTTCCTTTGGCGCATCCTCAATAGCGCTTTTTGCACGTGTTGGCGGAGGGATCTATACCAAGGCTGCGGATGTTGGCGCTGACCTCGTTGGAAAAGTGGAAGCTGGCATTCCTGAAGATCACCCCCTGAATCCTGCCACTATTGCGGATAACGTGGGCGATAACGTTGGTGATGTTGCCGGAATGGGAGCTGACTTATTTGAATCTTATGTTGGATCTATTGTTGGTACCATGGTATTGGGAGCTGCATTTATGGTACCCGGTTTTGTTGATAACTTTAATGGTTTATCTGCTGTATTTCTACCCATGGTATTGGCAGGTGTAGGTATTGTTATGTCCTTCATAGGCACATTTTTCGTTCGCGTAAAAGAAGGTGGTGATCCACAAAAAGCACTTAATATGGGTGAATTTGTTTCATCCGGATTCATGATAGTTGCTTCCTATTTCATCATAACCAATATGTTACCAGCACAGTGGTCATTTGCCGATCCATTGTATACGGATGGAAATGGCAACAACATAGTTCGTAACATGACTGCTCTTGGTGTATTTTGGGCTACCGTAATCGGACTTGTTGGTGGATTATTGGTTGGACTAATTACAGAATATTATACCGGTATGGGTAAGAAACCAGTACTGTCCATCGTCAGACAATCGTCAACAGGTGCTGCCACAAACATCATTGCTGGTCTTGGTGTTGGCATGATGTCAACTGCGTTGCCTGTTATCATTATTGCGCTTTCCATTATTGGTGCGTTTTACTTTGGGGGCCTCTACGGCATTGCCATTGCAGCGGTAGGTATGCTCTCCAACCTTGGTATTCAATTGGCAGTCGATGCCTATGGCCCTATTTCTGATAACGCGGGTGGTATTGCTGAAATGTCAGAACTTCCTAAAGAAGTACGTCAACGTACAGATAAATTAGATGCTGTTGGAAATACAACGGCTGCCATCGGGAAAGGCTTTGCCATTGCTTCTGCCGCATTAACCGCGTTGGCATTATTTGGTGCCTTCATGACAACGGCTAAGCTTGGATCAATTGACGTGTCTAAAGCCAACGTAATGGCAGGTTTATTCATTGGTGGTATGTTACCTTTTGTTTTCTCAGCCCTTGCTATGGGTGCTGTAGGTCGTGCAGCCATGGCTATGATTGAAGAAGTACGCAGACAATTCACCACCATACCAGCACTGAAAGCTGCACTGGAAGTTATGAAACGTAATGGTGACCTTGCCAAAGAAGAATGGTCGGCAGCGGATCAGCAAACCTTTAATGAAGCGGACGGAAAAGCGGAGTACGGAAAATGTGTGGAGATTTCTACACAAGCAGCACTCCGCCAAATGGTATTGCCAGGGCTAATGGCTGTAATAGCTCCTGTATTAATCGCCTTTTTACCTGGGTTTGGTGTTGAGGCACTGGGCGGTATGCTTGCCGGTGTAACTGTGACTGGAGTTTTGATGGCTATTTTCCAATCCAATGCCGGTGGTGCGTGGGATAACGCCAAAAAGAGTTTTGAAGAGGGTGTTGAAATTAACGGCCAGATGTTTTATAAAAAATCTGAACCACATAAAGCAGCTGTTGTTGGTGATACGGTTGGTGATCCGTTTAAGGATACTTCCGGACCATCACTTAATATTTTGCTTAAACTGATGTCGGTAGTGGCCTTGGTTATCGCGCCCTTATTGGCCCCTTCCACATTGCCTGAAGCTTCCATAGAAGAAGTAAAACCGAAAGTAGAGGTTGTTTCTACCATTACGGAAGCAAAAGAAATTTTGGATTAATTTATTCGTTCTGAAAATCAAAGCCCTGAATATTCAGGGCTTTTTTTATTTTCGGGGATAAATATTACCTGATATGAAAATATTCTGGCCATTGATTCTGCTAATGCTTTGTCAGGTTGCCTCGCTATCCTATGGACAAGCTCCTGTTATTGGAAAATGGAAAACTATAGATGATAAAACCGGAGAGACAAAATCGATTGTGGAATTATCTGAAAAACAAGGAAAGATATTCGGGAAAATAGTCAAAATCTTCCCTAAACCGGGTGACGATCTGGACCCGGTATGCGATAAATGCGATGAAGACGATCCCCGACACAAGAAAAAAATAATTGGAATGGAAATTTTAAGGGACATGTCACCTTCGGGGAGTGAGTTTGCGAACGGAAATATTCTTGACCCTGAAAC
>CAZCRJ010000280.1:0-4604 GCA_964501015.1 uncultured Roseivirgaceae bacterium
ATAACTTTTTAATTCTTCAAGGAATTCCGGTGATTTCAGGTTAGTCGGTTGCAGTACGGGTATACCATGTTTTACTGCACACGCTTTAACCGGTGAGAAGATAATTTTTTGTCCGCGGCCCTGGGGTTTATCGGGAGCTGTGATGACGGCCACCACCTTAAAGGAGTGGTTCACGAGTATTTCCAGACTGGGCACTGCAAATTCAGGAGTACCCATAAAAATTATTCTCAGATCCGGCATAGCATTAATTGCAAGCGCAAATATGGCATAAATTGATGTATTATACTTTGGTCTGGATTACTATCCTGCTTTGCTTTACCTTGTTATACGAACCGGTCTTTCCATTAACCATCACTATCGTACTATGAAAATATTTACTCATGTAATCGGGCTACTTTGTTCCATTGCGTTAAGCATTGGACTCACTTTTAAAATACTGCATTGGCCAGGTGCAGATGAGTTGGTTGTCTATGGCTTTCTGGCCTTTACGCTTGTCTACCTGCCAGTACAGGTATTCCTTAAATGGAGTGCTCACACTGTAACGCTTGAAAAGTTAATCAGTTTAATAGGATTAGTAAGTGGTGGGATTGCCGGCTTATCCGTTCTGTTTAAAATCCTTCATCTTCAGGGTGCTGATGTACTCCTGCTTGCCGGAACAATGATATTTAGCTTTGCCTTTCTCCCGCTTTTGTTTTACTCAATGTATTCGCGATCTAACATCTAATCAGTCGCGGAGTTGTTTACGCATGTATTTTGAACAGATGGGGCAAGTTGTCCAGTTATGCCCACGTGCCGGACAAAATTGTCTGCCGAAATAAATGAATTGTAAGTGCGCTTTGTTCCATCGTTCCTGAGGAATGAGGCGTTTCAAATCCTTTTCCGTACGCTCAACACTTTTGCCGGTAGACAATCCCCAACGGTACGCCAGGCGATGGATGTGTGTATCCACGGGGAAGGCGGGTAAGCCGAACCATTGTGTCATTACTACGGAGGCGGTTTTATGACCAACCGCGGGCAGTTCTTCCAGCGCTTCAAATGAAGCGGGCACTTCTCCGTTATATTTTTCGATCAGTATTTTCGATAACCCGTAAATGCCTTTCGATTTCATAGGAGATAATCCACAGGGTTTGATGATTTCCCGTATTTCATCTACCGAAATTTTGACCATGTCGAATGGATTATCCGCGCGCTTGAATAAATGCGGTGTGGTTTTATTGACGCGCTCATCGGTACATTGAGCAGAAAGTAAAACCGAGATCAGTAACGTGTAGGCATCTTTATGATGAAGTGGAATGGGTACTTCCGGAACATAATGATCGAGGAGGGAAAGGATGTCTTTTACCTTTTCAGCTTTGGTCATTTTTCTATGGCTCTAACAATACAAGATCAATATCTTTGATCACGGAGAAGCCTTTGTCAAATGTTATTAGTGGAAGGTTCTTATGAATTGAAGAGGCAGCTATAATTGCATCCGGAACTTTAATTTTATATTTCTGCCTCAGTTCAATTGTAATTTTTACAATTTCTTCGGTATACGAAACCTTAGAACAAGAAGAAAGTAGTTCTGAGATTGTTTTTAATTCATTGACCGAGATCCCAAATTTTCCTTTTAATTCGATTTCAGTAATGAATGAATATGACCAATCGCTTGTAAGTAGTGGTTTTAACGATGGATTTTTATCCAACAGGAAAATAAAAGTATTTGTGTCGGCCAGGTACTTATTCCCATTCATCCCTCACTTTTTTTTGGTAGGTTAGACCATTGCCGAATATGCCAGGCAGCTTTCCGTAAAAGTCAGCTAATGTTCTCCCTTTTTTTCTTCGTGCAGTTGCTAACTTTTCTAACGCTTTCCGGGTTTTCTCGGGTTTATCTTTGGATGAAATGCGTACAATCATACATTAAAAGTAATGCATTTTTGGAAAGTAATACTGCTAATAGAGTAAGTATTTGTTACGCGTTAAAGTGTATTTTGCCAAATCGTTTTTCCATGTCTCCCGGATTTCCTCCTCCGTCATTCCCTTAATGATTTGTTCCCGGAGTTTAGCAGTGCCAGCCAGTTTTTCGAAGTAGGTGTTGAAGAATTTGGATTTATCGGGAAAGGCAGTGTACACCTGGATAAGGTAACTCAGGTCGAGTTGGGGTTTAACATTCACTGATCGTAAATCCAACCCATAACATATTTTATTTTCATGTGGAGGATTTTTAGACATGCCTTCTATGCTTTTCGGTGTAAACTGAAACGGCATATTTTTTAACTCCGGGTGACCCACCACCTGGAAGGGCATTTGTGTTCCTCTGCCCAAACTGATCACGGTACCTTCGAATAAACAAATGGATGGATACAATAGTATAGATTGATCATTCGGTAAATTCGGTGAAGGTTTTACCGGAAGGGAATAAGGATCAGCATGGGTCCAATGTTTCACGGGAATGATTTCCAGTGCACATTGCTTATTTCCGGCCAGCCAACCTTCACCATTAATCATTTGAGCCAGTTCGCCAATGGTGAGCCCATGCACTATGGGAATAGGATGCATGCCTACAAAAGAGGTAAAGGGTTTTTCCAGCATCGGGCCATCCACATAACGTCCATTCGGGTTAGGCCTATCCAGAACAATTACTTTTTTATTATTTTCAGCACAGGCCTCCATCACATAATGAAGCGTGCTGATGTAGGTATAGAAACGCACTCCAACATCCTGAATATCAAAGATCACCACATCAATATCCGCCAGTTGTGCCTGCGTTGGTTTTTTATTATCACCATAGAGGGAAACAACGGGCAAGCCAGTTTTTATATCAACACCATCAGTAATCACTTCACCGGCATCGGCAGTGCCGCGGAAGCCATGTTCGGGGGCGAAGATCTTGATAAGTTTTATTCCGCGCTTTTGCAAGGTGTCGGCCAGGTGTGTTTTGGCTACAAGCGAAGTGTGGTTCACCACAATCCCCACGCGCTGTGTGCCGATCTTCGGAAGCAGTACATCCAGTTGCTCAGCACCGGTGATGGGTACTGAAGGAATTTCTGTACGTACAGGGGGTTCTGCCGGTAATCCGGAATTTGGTTTGTGACTACAGTGAATAGCACTAAAAAGAAGCAGTAAAAACTTTATCTTGCCCACGGTATTACGATTTTCATCAAAGTTGAACCTCTCCTACTTCATATCCAAACGCATCAGCCGGCAAAGTTCTGAAGGATTTTCAGAAACGATCCATAAAATTGCGGTGGCCAGCATCGGCATTGGCCTGGGTGCAGCTATTATTGCCTTTCTGATCATGCGCGGATTTCAGGATACTGTAAAAGACAAAATCTATAGTTTCAGCGGGCACCTACTGGTCAATAAATTTTCGATGAGCAATTCAATGGATGAGGCTCCTATGGATATTAACATTGATCTGTTTTCCAATCCTTCAGCATTTCCTGCTATACGGCATATACAGGAATATGCGCATAAAGCCGGCCTGATCAAAACCGATGACGAGGTGCTGGGTGTTGTGATAAAAGGAGTAGGCAAGAGTTATGACTCCCTTTCCTTTCAGGAAAACATTGTTGCAGGACGTTTCCTGCATTTGCCTGACAGCGGGTATGCCAATGAAGTATTGTTGAGCAAAACAATCGCACGAAAAATAAATGCCAACATTGATGATCAGGTGATTATTCACTTTTTCCAGAATCCACCCCGGTTCAGGCGACTGAAAGTGGTGGGCATTTACGAAACCAATTTGTCGGAATATTTTGATGGAAAAATTATCATCAGCGACATCCGTATGATTGCCCGGCTTAACGAATGGGCCGATAGTGTTGCCGGTGGACTCGAGATTTTTGTAAAGGACATTACTACTATTGAAGCGACAGGGTATGCGCTAGGTGAAACGATTGATTTTGATCTGAATATACAACCGGTAAGTACTAAATACATTCAGGTGTTTGAGTGGTTACATTTGTTGAGCCGCCAGGTAAATATCTTGCTGGTTGTCATACTCACGGTAGTGTGTGTAAACATGATCTCCATTATTCTCATCCTGGTGATGGAACGAACGCAAATGATTGGATTATTGAAAGCCCTTGGTGCTGGCGATCCGTTTATCCGCAAAATATTTTTATTCAATGGCATTAACCTGGTGGTAAGGGGATTGATGCTGGGCAATGCTATCGGACTGGGTTTTTGCTTTTTACAGGATCGCTTCAAATTCATCACGTTAAATCCGGAGGATTATTACATGAGCTTTGTGCCCATCAGCTGGCATTGGGAAATGGTGTTGTTGCTCAATGCATTAACTTTCCTGATTGTTACG
Source organism: uncultured Roseivirgaceae bacterium (assembly GCA_964501015.1). Classification (GTDB taxonomy): domain Bacteria; phylum Bacteroidota; class Bacteroidia; order Cytophagales; family Cyclobacteriaceae; genus UBA2336. The sequence continues at coordinate 4,298 of CAZCRJ010000280.1, forward strand.
GTGGTGCTGGTATTGCCAACCGCCATCATCTCCCGCATCGATCCGATCAAGGCCATCCGGTTTGACTAAGTCTTCTTCTTAAAAATCAAATCAGCATGCTGTACCTGTATAATGTGGCTATACAGCTCTTTCAGGTAATGGTATTCAGCTGAGCTATAAATTGTTTTGCTGATCACTACCAAATAGGACATGGTAAGTTTAGACCCAATAGGTTTTATATCGAATAAAAACTTTCCACCGGTATTGGGCAGGGTAAGCGCCTGGTTTTCAGGTTTGCTCACCAGTTCAAAATCTTCCGGATGTGTAA
>CAZCRJ010000281.1:0-4591 GCA_964501015.1 uncultured Roseivirgaceae bacterium
AAAACCGTGGAAGAAAAGATTGCTTCAGAGCAACTGTTCTCCGATTCCCTCATCAACAGTTTACCCGGCATTTTCTATTTATATGATCAGGACGGACGATTTACCCGCTGGAACAAAAACTTCGAAACCATTTCGGGTTACACTGCCGAAGAAATAAGACGCATGCACCCGCTCGATTTTTATGATGAAGATGAAAAGCTTTTATTAAAAAAGAAAATCGATACTGTTTTTGCCCACGGCAGTGACGAAGTCACGGCTCACTTTTATACGAAGGATAAAAAGAAGAAGCCTTATTATTTCAATGGGCACAAAATAGTAATTAATGAAAAAAGCTACCTGATCGGGGTTGGCATTGATGTTACCGAGCGCATAAAAGCAGAGAAAGAGTTACTGGTATATACGGAGGAAATTAAAAGACTTACGGCACATTTAGATCAGGTGCGCGAAGACGAGCGCACCCGCATTGCACGGGAGGTACACGATGAGCTGGGCCAGCAATTAACCGGGCTAAAGATGGATGCCACATGGTTAGTAAAAAGAATTAGCGCAGAACAAACTTTGGTGCATACCAAATTAGCAGAAATGATTTCTCTTATGGACCACACTATTATAACCATAAGAAGAATTTCAAGTGATTTACGCCCTGGTATTCTGGATGACCTGGGATTAGTGGCGGCCCTGGAGTGGCAGGGCGCGGAATTTGAAAAGCAATATGATATGGCGTGTGTTTTTGAATCGGAGGTGGGCAATCTACAGATTGAAAGGCAGATGGCTACAACTGTTTTTAGAATTTATCAAGAGGCATTGACCAACATAGTGCGTCATGCCCAAGCGACTCAGGTTATAACAATGTTTCAGCAAACAACTACTCATCTGATATTGACTATCCAGGATAATGGACAGGGATTTCATGAAAAAGAAGTGAAGCGTAAGGGCACACTGGGATTAATTGGCATGCGGGAAAGAGCACATATGATTGGCGCTGAATTGAATTTAAGGAGTGAAAAAGGTACAGGTACGATTATAAAGTTAAAAATTCCCATTAGCTTCAAAGCATAATGCTTAGTTCATGAACATTCTCATTGCAGACGATCATGCTATTGTGCGAAAGGGCTTGGTGGAGCTCATTCTCGAAGCCTATCCGGCAGCCACTATTAAAGAAGTGGTAAATGGCAATGAAGTGCTTGATGCGCTGGATAAACATCAATGGAGTATGATTTTAATCGATATTTCGATGCCGGGCAGAAATGGAGTAGAAACATTGAAACAAATACGGTCGAATGGTGTAAAAACCCCAATTTTAATACTTAGTGCCCACCCGGAAGAACAGTATGCACTGCGTGTGCTCAGAGCGGGCGCTTCAGGTTTTTTAAATAAGGAGAGCGCTAATGATGAATTACTGGTTGCCATCAGTAAAATATTATCAGGAAAAAAATACATTTCTGCATCTGTAGCAGAAAAATTAGCCGAATCTCACACAACTACAAGCGACAAGGCTGCCCACGAGCATTTATCCGATAGGGAAATGCAGGTACTTCATCACCTCGCATCCGGAAAAACCGTTTCCGCAGTAGCCAAAGTGCTTTTTTTGAGTGTAAGCACGATCAGCACCTATCGGGTACGCCTGCTTGAAAAACTGGGATTACATAACAACGCAGAACTTACACGGTATGCTGTGGATCATGGTATCGACTGAAAATCAGCAATAAACGCTGACCCCACCGTTTTAATTCTCCGGTGTAGCACAAACCACGACATATCTTTCATAGTTCATACTATTTCAGGCATCCTCCATTTCTGCGGTTATTTGTAGCCTAAAATTTCCGATGAAAGCCAAGCAAGCATATTCCTTAAAAGTAGTAACGGTTGACGATTCTCCGATCATTGTAGAGCGCCTACAGGCAATCCTTGCTGAGAACGCGCAGGTAGTGTATGTTGGTAACGCCACCCGAATTGCCACTGCAGTTGCGTTGATAGAACGTGAACAACCTCACGTAGTCATTCTGGATATCAGCCTGGAGACAGATTTACCCCAACGTAATGGCATTGACTTACTAATTATACTGCGAAAGAAGTTCATAGACATGAAGATAATTATGCTTACCAACCTGAACGATTCGTGGTATCGCAATACTTGCCTCTTGCATGGAGCCGATTATTTTCTGGATAAATCAAACGAGTTTGAAATGATTGCTGAAATCGTAAGTGGGTTTACTCAACAATCGTTGAACTAATTATTGTTATGAATTCTAAAAAATATTTTTCAATCAGTATTTTAAGTTGGATTAGTTGGGCTGTTATCTTGATAACAGGGTCATTGGAAGTAGTAGGCCCGGAGGGAATATTCCTTACCTGGGGATATATCGTTGGAGTATTAATGGTGTTGATGTCAGAACATAGACGCGATATTACGATCTCAGTTTTATTCTCGTTGGTTTTTGTAAGTATTTCTTTTTTTCATATTGAAGATGAGGAAGAACTTCGTACCATTTTATTTACAAGAGCCTATACTTTGGTGGGCCTGGGCTTCATGGGCTACTATGTGCTGCGTTACATCAAACGTGGGATGAAAGCAGTGAACGATAAATCATTGATGGCAGGAATATTCTCACATGCCACACAAGGAATTATCCTGACAAACCAAACCGGAGAAATTGTAATGGTCAATCCGTTTGCAGAACAACTATTTGGTTTTGAGCCCAATACGTTAACAGGACGCAATAGTAACGAATTAATTCGGCAAACTCCGCACCTGGAATCACAACCCGAAGGTCAGCATTCTGATCCGTCAAAAAAACTAAACGCTATTCACAAAGATGGAACCGAATTCGCTGTTGAGGTAAGCGCTAACCTATACCAATCAGGAAGTGTGACATACACGGTGCTTTTTATTACTGATATTACCCAGCGAATTGCCAATGAGGAAAAACTTTTAACGCAAAAACGCGAACTGGAGATCGTGAATCAGCAGTTAGAGTCCTTTTCATATTCGGTTTCACACGACTTACGCGCTCCTTTACGCGCAGTAGGCGGTTATGCCGAAATGCTTCAGGAAGATTATGGCGATACCCTGGATCAGGAAGCAAACCGATTACTTCGGAATATCCAGAATAACGCCAAACGCATGGGCAATTTAATCGATGACTTACTTACTTTCGCCCGCCTGGGTAGGAAGGAGATTCACAAGAGCATGATCAATATGAACCAGGTTGCTGAGGCGGCACTTACAGAAATTTCAGAAACACAAAATCATAACGCCCAAATCATCATTGAACCATTGCCGGTCCTGATGGCGGACAAATCCCTGATGGTGCAGGTAATGACTAATCTATTATCCAATGCTGTTAAGTATTCCTCCAAACACACAAAACCAAAGATTCATATTGGTTATGCCCAGGAAGATGATAGCCTTATATTTTTTGTGCGTGACAATGGAGTGGGTTTTGACATGAAGTATGTACATAAATTGTTTGGTGTTTTTCAGCGCCTACACCCTGATAGTGAGTTTGAAGGCACCGGTGTAGGGTTGGCCATCGCACTTAGAATTATTCAAAAACATGGGGGCACAATGCGTGCCGAAGCAAAAGATGGCGAAGGGGCAATATTTTATTTCAGTTTGCCTATCGAACAGGGTGATCCTGAAAATACGCTAATAAGTGCCACGGCATATACAATTGAAAAAACAAGGTTTCTGGGTGAAGTAAAATTTGGTACGGCTTAAAGAAAAAATTATGGATAATTTGATTGTTGAAATTCTGTTGATTGAAGATAATGAGCACGATGCAGAAATGACCATACGTGCCTTAAAGAAAAACAGGATAACCAATGGCGTAGTCCATTTAAAGGATGGTGCTCAGGCATTGGACTTTTTATTCGGCACAGGTGAGTTTACCGGGCGAAATGTAAACGAGAAACCAAAGGTAATTCTATTAGACTTAAAGATGCCCAAAGTAGATGGCATTGAAGTATTAGAGCAAATAAAATCGAATGAGTTAACAAAAAAAATACCTGTGGTAGTACTTACCTCTTCTAAAGAAAATCCGGATATCGATAAATGTTATGCGCTGGGCGCAAACAGTTACATCGTAAAGCCGGTTGATTTTACGGGCTTCATGGAAGCAATTTCACATTCGGGCATGTATTGGGTTATGCTGAATCACCCTCCAGAATAACGTATTATGACACCAATCAGTACAAAAACAAAAATACTTCATCTGGAAGATCAGCCTATTGATTCTCATTTGGTTGCCCGCATCCTGAGCAAGGCGAATATGGAGTTTGAGTTAAAGCTTGTTTCTACCCGCGAACAATACACCGAAGCGTTGGAAGCATTTAAACCTGAACTAATTCTTAGCGATCATAACCTGCCTTCTTTTAATTCTATAGAAGCTCTGGAGGTATTACAAAAGTCCAAGCTAAACATTCCATTTGTATTGGTAACGGGCACCGTGTCGGAAGAGTTTGCCGTAGAGGCTATGCGGGCCGGGGCCGATGACTATATTTTAAAGGATCGTCTGCAACGCCTGCCAAATGCTGTGACGAACGCGTTGCAGAAATATCAAATAAAAAAGGAGCAAGACGAGGCGGAAAT
>CAZCRJ010000282.1:0-1463 GCA_964501015.1 uncultured Roseivirgaceae bacterium
ATTTGCTTTGGCATTAAAGCAGCCATGTTTCCACTTTATTTTTGGCTGCCTGCCTCCTATCACACGCCACCTATTGTAATTACAGCGCTTATTGCAGGCTTGCTTACTAAAGTGGGCGTTTATGCACTCATTCGTTTCTTTACCTTGATTTTTACAACGGATACCGCTTTTATTCAGACCATATTATTGTATGCAGCTATCGCTACCATGGTCTTGGGTGTATTGGGCGCTATCGTACAAAATGAATATAGAAAACTCTTGTCTTTTCATATCATCAGCCAGATTGGTTATATGATACTCGGCCTTGCTTTGTACACACCCTTGGCTATTGGCGGTGCCCTGTTTTTTATGCTGCACAATATGCTGGTTAAAACAACCCTTTTTCTGCTCGCAGGTGTAAGCAACATTATCAGCGGCTCGTATCATTTAAAACACTTAGGCAGCGTATATAAAAAATATCCTGTTGTGGCGGTGCTCTTTGCCACTGCAGCATTTTCGCTGGTAGGTATACCACCACTTTCTGGTTTCTGGGGAAAATTTATGCTTACAAAAGCCGCCATAAGCAGCGGTAATTATGCTGCCGTAATCGCCATTACTGCGGTTAGTTTGCTTACCTTATTTTCTATGACAAAGATTTGGTCCGAAGCCTATCTCAAAGACGCACCGGAAGGAAGGGTAAGTAAATATGATTCTACAAAAAGTTTGGTGGCCTATAATAAAGGTGTTTTTGCTTCTATAGTCTTGCTGACCATAATGGTACTTTTGATTGGGTTTGTTCCTGGTTCATTAGTGGCATGGTGTAATGAAGCTGCAGATCAACTTTTTGATAAGCAACTTTATATCAGAACTGTTTTAGGAAAATAACGAAAGTGTGACATGGAAATTGATACACTAACACATACATACAAGGGCAACGTTGCTTTCGATATCGTTTTAAGCTTAATAGGCGTAGGAATTAGATTTTAATATCATGCGAACATTTATCATAAATATTTTGATTGGGTTAGGCCTTGTGAAGTATTTTTTTGAGTTAAACCCCAGTATTCTGATTAACGCATCCAATGCAGTGGGAGCTTTTTTAATTACCTATTTTATTCTCTGGTTGCTTTCCTATTTCTACGATAAAGTTCATTTTAAAAAGCTGCCCAGGGTAATCCAGCTTTTTTTCTTTTTTGTGAAAGAACTCGTAAAGGCTAACCTGAAAATTGCATACGATGTTATTACCCCTACGCACCATATGTCGCCAGGAGTAATTGTCTACCCCATGCAGGCCAGCACCGACCTGGAAATTTCATTGCTTGCAAATTTATTATCGCTGACCCCCGGCTCACTGGTTATTGATGTTTCCGAAGACAGAAAAACTTTGTATTTCCATAGTATGTATATCCCAGACAATGATGTGGAGAGAGTAAAAGAAGAGGTGAGAAATGTTTATATGCAGGAGGACATATTACCTAATAATA
>CAZCRJ010000282.1:1473-2012 GCA_964501015.1 uncultured Roseivirgaceae bacterium
AATGGTTTTGAGAAAAAAATACTAGCCATAACACGATGAATATATTTGAAACAACTATTTGGATATCCATGATCATTCTCAGTGCCTGTCTGATCTTTGGGATCATCCGTTTTATTAAAGGACCATCCATTGCCGACAGGATTACAGCATTCGATCTGTTAGCCGCTATTGTTATCGGCCTGATTGCTATTTATGCAGTGCTCACCAATGATACCGCCTTTATGGATGTGGCCATCATACTCTCTTTAATCGCCTTTTTAAGTTCCATGTTTTTTGCCTTTTATTTAGTGAAAAAAAAGTAATCTCATACACGCATGCAGCTCTTCGTAGAAATTCTAAGTTCTTTTTTTATTATGGCAGGAGTATTATTTATTGTTATTTCCTCTGTTGGCTTACTGCGGCTTCCTGATTTTTACATTCGTATATCCGTCATCACAAAGGCTATTACATTGGGAATTTCACTTATACTAATTGGGATTGGAGTATATTTTAATGACCTGGTAATGGTTACTAAAGTAATGGTCATTATTTCTTTTATG
>CAZCRJ010000282.1:2022-4575 GCA_964501015.1 uncultured Roseivirgaceae bacterium
TGATTACAGCACCTGTCTCTGCGCATATCATAGCGAGGGCCGCAGTTAGAAACAAAGTACCTTTTTGGGGTAAAACGTTGCTGGATGAATTCAAACCTTATCTGGAAAAAGAGCAGGCGGAAGCAAAAGAACAGAAAGAAGAAGAGGAGCAGGAAAAGCAGAAGCTGCGATAGGTGCTTCCTGCGTAAATTTATTAGCCTCTTTTACAAAAAGAAAAGGGTCGAGCTCACAAAAGAGATAGCTAAGAAGTAGATTAAAAAGGAATTGGGTCCATGGAAATTGAGAAGAAGATCACTACGAGGAATTTAGTCTGGATTTTATTACTCACTTTTTGCTTTGGGTTTTATTTTGTTTCCGATTCGGATAACCCATGTATTTTTTATGAACCATTTTTATTTGAGCCTAGTGATACCGTCTATGCTTCTCATATAATTTTAATAAATGTGTTTGAATGCAGGAAGGGTGAACGAAAAGAATTAATTGATTACATTAATTCTAATAAAGTAGCTGGTGTATTTTCTCTTGATGTTAATAATAGCACTTTTGATGAATTTTCAATAGTAAATAAATTAAGAAACTATATCGGTTTTTGCGATGACGTTCCTGTTACTATTAAATCAAAACCTTTCGTTGAACGTCTTAAAATGCTCCATATCCCACTAAGTTTTAACCAACAAGATATATTTATTCGATACTATCAAGGTGAAATTAAGTCATTTTTAGTTCTTGATTGTAATAACTTCAGAGAAATGGATTATACTAACAAAATAGTCATAATTGATGAGATAGGGTCACCTAATGATGTTACATTCATTCCTCCTATTAACTTATTAGGGATTAAGTCAGTACATAGGGCCGAACTCATCGCTTCAATTTTGAACTCTTTAATAGCAAATCAAGTCATTCAGTACGTTCCTGAAGTTTGGAATGTTGTAATATATGTGGTATTAATTTTAATCTTATATGTTTTTAGCATCATTATTATTAGTGCAAAGTCAAGAACTATTTTGAGATATGTTTTTTATAAGATTGGGCAAATATTTCTCTTTATACTTCTTTTTATTGGCTATTACATATTGGTTAATTTAGGATACGTTTTAAATTTAATTTTTTTCTCTTTGATATTAATTTTATTTGGCGAGATTATATTTTGGGTTCGCTATTGCTTTGCTCCTTCGCAGTCTCCGCCTCTCAGCCGTTGTTGGTGTTCTTCACCAACAACGATAAAACTAAAGTAGGACAAGTACTTCCACAATTAATATGAAGCAGAGTTAACGTACCTTCCTTTTTTTGGCACAATTTCAGGAAACCGCAACTCAAAACAGAAATTGAAAGGCTTCCCAGTAAACTTAAGGAATTAACAGGAGCGGAAGCGAATCACAATAAGTACTTAAGCTTAGGAGTTAATCTGATTCAGAAGCTTTTATTTTGAAATTCAAGCCTCCTAACAAGAGGAAACAATTGGTACAATTTTCCCTGAAAATCTAATCATCGAAAATGGAGAGCGAACCTCCCGAGAGAACGAAGGAATCCAGGTTTTAAAGGGATTTAAGGAAGATTTTAAAGTAGAAAACCCGACCGCTAAGTCGGGTTTTCCAGTACCCGGGGCCGGAGTCGAACCGGCACGACATTGCTATCATTGGTGTTTGAGACCAACGCGTCTACCAATTCCGCCACCCGGGCAGATAAGAAATGAAGAACGATCCCTTTACGGTGTAAACCGTAAGGGGCTGCAAATATGTACAAAGTTTGATTTGGACACAATTTACAGCTCAATAAATTTCATTAGCGAGAACGCCTGCGACCGTGAAGCAAAAAGTGTCTTAACCCTTCCCCATACACTTCCAAACAATTCCGACTTCCGGTATTGCTCCAGGCTATGCTCGTCTGTCCAATAACTGAGTGTTGTAAAAACAGTGGGATCTTTGGCATCTTTTAAAAGTTCAAGGTGGGAGCACCCCTCAAAATTCCTAATGGCTTCTTTGTGGGTATTGAAAATCTGTAGAAATTCTTCTACACCGGCAGCAGTAAAATGCATGCGCACAATTCGGATAATCATGATGTATACATTACTCTTCAAAAATAATATTCACAGTGCTATCATAATCGAGGCCCAACAATTCGGAGGCATTGCCTTTATAAATCCCTATTTCCAATAAACCCAATGTATTAAACACAAGAAAACATTCTCCTTCTTCTACCTGGTTATAGTGTGCCTGAATGCGCCTTGATTTTTCTCCGCCAAAATGAATGGTGTAAACTTTTTCATGGCTGAGAATATCAAAAGCTTCCTTGGTGATGTTGGTAATCAGGTTGCCAAAATTATCTACGCGAATCACCATCCCCATGATATTCTTCTTGGTGGCTTTCATCAGCCTGTCGGTCATTTTCTTGAAGGTTGTCAGAGGCTTCCCTAGCGTGGTAATGTTTACGCCACTAGCCAGGCGTGCGGCAGCAGGAGCAAAGATGTCTTTTTCAGGAAACGTTGTTTTGGTGGTGGTAATCGTGTTTAATTCAACCGCTTGCTGGTGCATTTTATCAGTGACCAGTCCG
>CAZCRJ010000283.1:0-4573 GCA_964501015.1 uncultured Roseivirgaceae bacterium
TTGGAAAATAAAGGTATAGAGCTGGGACTATCTGCAACTGTTCTGGATAAGGAGAAGATCCGGTGGACTTCCCGACTCTTATGGTGGAAGAATGATGTACTGGTAACTAAATTAGGCATTCCCTCGTATATCACCGGAGGTTTTGGAACAGCCCTTGGCACATTCCTGATCAAGGAAGGCAAAGCACCGACAACCATTGTAGGAACACCAGCAGTATCTCCGGGTGTATTCACCGAATGGGGTAATGCTCAGCCAGACTGGACATCCTCGTGGTATAACTCCGTTACCTTCCTTAGAAACTTTGAATTCAACTTTTTGATGGAGTACCGTTCTGGAGGTGATAACATAAACCTGACTGCCTTCCTTACCGATAGTGGTGGTACAACCAAGGGATGGTTTGATGATGATAACGGTGATGGTATTCCCAATGGACGTCAGCGTCCGCCAGAACCGTACAACAATGCAGGTCGATGGATCCAGGATGCAACCTTTCTTAAGTTGCGGGAAGTTGGCTTATACTTTAACGTTCCCAAAGCAACAACCGATCGTATGTTTGGTAATGTAATCAGTCGAGCGCGTCTTGGTTTCTCCGGAAATAATGTTTTCATGAGTACCAAATATGTCGGGTATGATCCGGAAACGTCAACCTTCGGAGATGCACCCCTTGCGAACAATGTTGACATTGCTCCGTATCCAACAACGCGTAGGTTATTCTTCCATTTACAAATCGACTTCTAATCAGCACAGCATATGAAAAATATAAAATCATACATAATAATAGGTCTGGTTGCGCTGATCAGTGCTTGTAACCCGTTTCAGGTGGATGAGCTTATTGATCCGAACAGACCCAGCGTGAACAGTGTTGCCAACAATGCAACCCGAAGACAAATTCAGTTTTTAGCTACCGGTCTTGAGGCAAGACACCGGGGTTATGTCACCAACATTTCTCAGGCCTGGAATACTTTTGGCCGGGAGACCTGGTATCTGAATGCCTCCGATCCACGATTTCAAACGGATTGGTTAGGGCAGGCGGGCCGTGTTCCGGATGCCGCATACTTTGGCTTTGGCGCTACCGGTGGCGGATCCTATGCTATTCCCTACCAGGCCATAAAGCAGGCTCAAGTACTAATCGCTGCCGCCAACAATACCGCGTTTCTTACAACAGAAGAAAAGAGAGCGGTTTCAGGGTTTGCCAAAACCATCATGGCCTATCAGTATATGATACCAGCCAACTGGTTATATCAGAATGGAATTCGGATAGATGTCAGTGATCCCCTTAAGCCCGGGCCATTTGTTTCCTATACAGATGCACTGACGTTCATTAATGGCTTACTCACGGAAGCGCTTGCTGATCTTAATGCAGGGGGAACAACATTTCCATTTATATTAACTTCGGGGTTTACAGGTTTTAACACCGTTGATGGCATGAAGAAAGTTAACCGCGCCATTGCCGCACGACTTGCTGTTTACCGCGCTGACTGGAATGGAGCATTAACAGCATTGACTGGTTCCTTCATGGATGTTGCTGGTAACCTGAATGCCGGTCCAGCGCATACCTATGGCGCTCCTCCTGATGTATTTAACCCTTTGTACTATGTACCGAATGCCAACATCAATACCATCATTGTTGTTCATCCTTCAGTACTGGCTGATGCCACTCCCAATGATCTTCGGGTGGCCAACAAGTTTTTAGAAAGGACAACACCGGTAACTATTACCACTGATGCTGCGCCATTGGTTGGAACGCACCAGGATAAACGTTGGGCTGTAAACACAGCACCTATACCGTTTATCCGTAATGAAGAACTGATCCTGATAAAAGCAGAAGCACATGCTCAACTTGATCAAACTTCTGATGCCGTTGCTGCCATTGATATTATCCGTAACGCGGCAAATATTGGTGCGTATACCGGTGGTACAACTAAGGCTGAATTAATTGATGAAATCCTGTATCAACGCAGGTATTCACTATGGGCAGAGCCCTGGGGACACCGCTGGATTGATGCCCGCAGGTATAACAAGCTTAGTGAAATACCCACAAGCTATGACGGGGGTACTATTTTCACACAGTTCCCTATTCCACAAGCTGAGCTTAACTGGGAAAGCTATGTTGGAAATTAACGGGTGATATCCATCTGTTAATAATTAAAAAGGGCTCTTCGGAGCCCTTTTTTTATAATTTAATCTCAAAACCTGCAGTTATAAACCTAGGCAACCCTACCCGTATACCTTCCGGTCTGCGTGTAGAAATGTATCGCTCATCCGTCAGGTTTTTTACAGAAAGACTTACCTGTGAATTAAATTTTGGTAACCGATGAAACAGGGTAGCATCAATGACGCTATACTTATCCATTAGTCCGATGCGACCATTGTTGGAAGGGAGAATGGTGTTGAGCTCATCGGTAAATTGATTGCCTACATGAGTATAGGTTAGCCGTACTCCACTTCCAAAGGTGGATTCAATCGTAACAGCCGATGATAAGGTCAACTCGGGTGCGTAGGGCAACCGGTTACCATTGACATTTACGGTTTCATTTCCATTCGCTACTAAACGATCCGAGTTATAGGTCGCGCGCGTATACGTACCGTTAACATCAACCAGAAATTGCCATGCCGTACCTAAGAGTTCACGACTGTTTACTGTAACTGCTCCTTCAATCCCGCGGTGAAGGGTTCTACCCGCATTCGTTACTCCAAAACCTACCCCTCCAATGGATTGGGAAGAGGGAATGATCTGATTATCAAAATCCATATGAAACCAGGTGAGCTCGGCAAACAAACCTGACATCAGAAGGGTACGTAATCCTGCTTCCACATTCCAACTGGTTTCAGCGTCCAGGTCCAGAACGGGATTAGCCACACTAAAATCGATCGCATCTTTTATGCGTGGCGGAGCATAGCCACGATGAATTCCAGTAAACAAATTTAACCGTGTTCCGGGTCTGTAATTCAACCCAATTCCGGGGATCAACTCCCGTATGCTGTTATCGGCTGTTTTAAATAAATCGATACTTGCTTCGCGATAAATCTCCCGCCTGTAATCATAGAACTCTGCGCGCAACCCGGGTGAAATATCCAGTTTCGAAGAAAGTGAAATTTTGTTCAGAAAATAAAGCGCTACTGCATTACCCGTGCGCACTTCATCACTCACCAATGCACCCGATTGAGCGGTGGCCGAACTACCATTAATGCGCTGCTCATACGCCCGTTCATACAAATACCGGTAGCCGCCTGTGAGGGTGTTGGCAACCGTTCCAAGCTGATAGGTATACGTAACTTTCTGTTCCCATCCTACCACTTCAAACTGACGATCGCGGTTACCGGTTCGGTTACGTAGGTAAATGGCCCCGCCCGGCACAGTCTCATCTCCCCACACTACGCCTGTCCAGTCAGCCGGGGGTGCATTGAGGGCATTGCCTGAATACGTATTATACACATAATCCTGTCGCCTCCAGTTGCGGGTGGTCGTATACCCGTACAACATCGACTGAAGACTAATCGCTTTTGAAAGTTGTGACTGATGGGTAAAACTCATTAGGTAGCGGTTCACTTCCAGCTCATCATTGGGCATCAATACAGAATAATCATCACCACCGGTCTCGAACATCCGTTGGGTTATGCCCACATACGTTGAATTGGAAACTTCATTATACGCAGCCAGCTTCACCCCCAGTGTGGCTTTATCTGACATTGCTATTTTTACTTTGGCTGAAAAATCATTTACCCGAAAGTTTGTTGACCCCATAGCCTCTGCCTGTTTTCGAAGAAAGTTAACCTGAATCCCGGTGTTGTCGACCGTTGTGCCATAACTGCCCAGTGCACTCAGGTACCCCCCTGATCCTCCCTGCAACCTAAACCGAACCTCCTCTTCTTCAGGCGGATCAGCCGTGATGTAGTTGATTACGCCACCGATTGTCTGCGGACCATATAGCACCTGACCACTCCCTTTTAAGACCTCTACTCCACTCATTCTGTCCATAGCCGGGGTATAATACATTTCCGGTTCACCATATGGATTTAATGCAACGGGTATCCCGTCTTCCATCATTAACACACTCCGGCTGCGGTCAGGGTCCAACCCCCTGATACCAATATTTACCCTTAGCCCCGCACCTTCTTCATCCACGACATTCAGTCCAGGAACTCTTCTAAATACTTCATTTCCTGTTACCGGTTTAAGCATAACCAATTCATTATGATCGAGATACGATACTGAACCGGGAATTTTGGTGAACAACTGATCACGCGAACTGATGACGTATACGTGGGATAAAATATGCGGATCTTCTTTTAGCTTTATAAGCAAGTCCGAGGTGTGGGCTGGAGCGACAACAGACTGAGAGAGGTAAGCCAAATGTGTTACCAGAAATGAATAATTTCCTGCCGGGAGTGCCCTGATAATAAAATTTCCTTCTACATCGGATGTAGCACCAAACGTGGTTCCAACTACCTGTATATGTGCACTTTCAATCGCTTTACCGTCTTCGGTTAATACCTTTCCTGATAGTACTATATGCTGTCCCGAAACCTGAAAACTGAATAAAAAAAAGCATAAAATCGTGATGGATTTTGG
>CAZCRJ010000284.1:0-4561 GCA_964501015.1 uncultured Roseivirgaceae bacterium
GGTGTTCCGCCACGTTGTGTATGACCTAAAACTGTTTCACGAATTTCTGCATCACATCCGGCTGCTTTAAGTTGACGGGATAATTCGAAGGCGAAACCTCCGAGCCTGACATGCTCCCTGCCTACTTCTCCTTCACGGGCAACAATGGTTCCGTCCTTAGGTTTTGCTCCTTCGGCAACCACAATATTGGCAAATCCTTTTCCGTGATTGTATCGGGCGTCAATGCGTTTTACCAGTTTATGAATGTCATAGGGTATCTCGGGAATTAAACAAATTTCAGCTCCGCCAGCAATGGCAGTGTGCACCGCAATCCATCCGGCATCACGCCCCATAACTTCCATGATCATGACCCGGTGATGACTTTCAGCGGTCGTAACAAGTTTATCGAAACTGTCGGTCGCAATTTGTACAGCCGTTTGAAATCCAAACGTCAGGTCGGTGGCAAAAAGATCATTGTCAATTGTTTTCGGGACCCCGATAATGTTTAATCCTTTTTCAAACAATACTTTAGAAAGTTTCTGTGAGCCATCGCCTCCAATATTGATCACTGCATCAAACCCAAGTTCTTTAATCTTACGGATGAGCTCATCAGTACGGTCAAGTTCTTCCACCGTACCGTCCTTCATAACTACCGGAAACTTCAGGGGATTATTTTTATTGGTGGTTTTCAAAATTGTTCCACCTTTAACATGTATTCCGGCAGTTTTTTTACTGGTAAGCTTAACAATGTGCTGAGGCTCATTCAACACCCCATTGAATGCCTCAATACTACCATACACTTCCCAGTTTTTTTCTTTTCGTGCTCGTTTGCCAACGGCACGAATCACGGCATTTAGTCCGGGGCAATCGCCTCCGCCCGTTAAGAGTAATACTTTTTTTGGTTCAGCCATAGTTCTTTTAATAAGGTGTGTAAGCTATAAAAATTATCGAAAATTAACCGGATAATACCGAGCAATAATGAAAGCAGAAGTAGGGATTATATTTCAGCTAGCTGCCCGTTTCAGGCGATCGTTTATTGCACGTCCAAGTCCTTCATCGGGTAAATATTCAGCAAGGATAATATCAATGGGCATGTGGTCGAAATCCCGCAGGAACTGGAATAGGTTCCGGGCTGCTTCTTCCGGATTGCCTCCGGGAGATAGAATGCGTTGGTATGGTGTGTGATAATCAGTTGTAAAAGAAAGTATTCCCGAAGAATGTGCAGGATATTGTTGCAGCAACTCATGAATGGATCCCATCACAATTTTTTTTCCGGGAGCATAATGGCTTATTAATTGACCCGGGGCAAGCGGATTGGATGTTGAATGCACCCTGACCTCAACCTTTCCGATAACTGCTTCAATACGCTCTAGACTCAGGCCACCAAGCCGGTATATTATTGGTTGATCGGGGTTTTCCAATCCAACGATGGTGGATTCAATTCCAATGGTAGAGGTTCCACCATCAAGTATATAGTTAATTTTAGAACCCAGTTGATCGTTTACATGCTGCGGACTGGTGGGACTAACATAACCGAAAGGATTTGCACTGGGCGCTGCCAGTGGAAAAGGCAGTTGCGCCAATACCTTTCGGGTTAAGACATGATCCGGACAACGCAGCCCTACTGTTGATAACCCTGAGGTTACAAGCGGTGGAATTTGATCATCTTTTTTGGTGAGCACTATGGTTAGTGGGCCAGGCCAGAAAAGTTGGGCAAGTCGCTCTGCTTTTTTGGGAATTGACGCTACATATTTTTTGGCAGCAAGGAGGGAAGGAACATGAACAATGAGCGGATCAAATTCAGGCCTCCCTTTCACGGCAAAAATTTTAGCTACCACAGCACTATCCAGTGCATTTCCTGCCAACCCGTAAACCGTTTCTGTTGGAATAGCTACCAACTCGCCCTGCTTCAAAAGAGCAACTGCTTTTTCAATATCCGTTCCTATTTCAGCCATGTGCCGCAAAACTAAAATTAATTTGCCATATTGTTTCTTTAATTATCAGGGGTAGAGTATTCCAATGGTATTTCTGACAACTTAACAATACGCATGAAGTATACAAGAAACAACCTGGAAACCTCGTTGATACATTGCCTTCTTTTCGGATTCATCTTCCCGGATACATTGATAGAAAACAATCGCTGAACTTAAATTACGATGGCATTAATAACTAATCGTGTATGAACATCTCAACATATTTTAGTGGCCTTTGTGTTTTGCTAATGGTTTCCTGTGCCCCTCGTGAAATGCCATCACTGGAGCAACAATTACAGGAAAAATTTGACCGCTTTCATGGAGATGTTGGCGTGTTTGTAAAGCATCTGGGTACCGGAGAGACTTTTCTATATAATGCTGATTCAGTGTTCCCGACAGCCAGTATGGTTAAAATCCCCATTACCATTGGCGTATTCGATAAAATTGAAAAAGGTGAACTCGACTACCATGAACAGCTTACGTATAAGGATTCATTACTATATGAAGGTGAAGATATTTTAGGATCGTTTAAGGACGGTGAATCTATTTCGCTAACGAAGGTATTGATGCTGATGATTACTACCAGTGATAATACGGCTAGTCTGTGGTGCCAGCAAATTGCAGGAACAGGTAGTGCTATCAATAGATGGCTTGATGAAAATGGATTTCCAAACACACGTGTGAACTCCCGTACATCGGGAAGAGAGGAGGCCAGGTCTGTTTATGGATGGGGACAAACCACGCCTCGTGAAATGGCAGAGCTGGTGGTGCGCATTCGTGAAGGAAACGTTATCAGCAAGCGGGCAAGTGAACGGATCTACCGAAACCTTAGCCGAATTTATTGGGACAGCGAAGCGCTCTCCCAGATTCCTCCGCACATACAAACGGCTTCCAAGCAGGGAGCGGTAAATCGGTCACGATCAGAAGTGGTTCTGGTAAATGCACCACATGGTGATTATGTATTTTGTGTACTAACAAAAAACCAGGAGGATGAATCGTGGACACCGGACAATGAGGGCTATGTTTTGCTTCGCGAAGTGTCCCGGATTCTCTGGAATTATTTTGAACCTGATTCACCCTGGAAGCCAGCAGATAAAACAGAGGAGTGGTATTGAGTTAACACATTACTTGCTGATTTGAAAACACTAAATTGTCACGGAGTATTTTAAGTTTTATATTTCACCTTAAATAACCAACGATGAGCAACAAAACACGTTCGATTGTAAAAGGCATAGCCGTATTACTGGTGCTGCTGGCGGTAATGATGCAAATGCAGTGGGTAGTGATACCTGCTTTAGTAGCCTATAAATTCTGGCTGGTTGTGATTGCGTTTGGTATAGTGCTCATCAGCTCACGGTAGGCGTTTCGATTTTTCAGCCATACGTATAATCGAAGTATTGTTTTCTGTCACCGTTATGAGGTCAGAGAATTTTATCCACTCAAGGGTATGCGATTCTGCTGAAAGAAATAAAAGTTCATCATCATCCGCCAGGAGAGCAAAGCGTACATCGTAGTGGAGATGTGCCGGAAAATCATTTCGCGCTGGGATAGTATGGATATCAATGTCGAATAATCCTTCGTGCAGGAGCATCAGCTTATTTAACCCGGTCTCTTCATGGGCTTCCCGCAAGGCAACATTCACGATGTTTTCGTCACCATCAGCATGGCCACCGGGCTGTAGCCAACGATTAAGTTTGCGATGATGTACCAAAAGTGCACTATCTTTTTTGGCATTTACAATCCAGGCGGAACCTGTAATGTGTCCCGGTAGGTGATCACGGAAATAGCACCGCTGTGATTGGAGCAAATCTTTGAAAGAAGCTATGAATTCGGTTTCCTCAGCGTACGGTGATGTAAAGTTGATTAAGTTGTGAAGTAGTTGATCACGTGAAGTGACGCTCATTGTATCACAACCGTCACTTTATTGATTCGTTTTTCTTCCAGTTTTCCCGTTACTTCTCCGCCCCCGAAATTATTGGCACCCTCTTTTTCGGCAAGGATAAAATAGGAAATGGCTTTCAGGTCCTTAAATTTTGCAACACCTTTAGCGTCTGTAATTCCTTCCGCTGCAACATTAGTTTCCTCTGAATAGTCTTTTTCGGTTTCAAAAAGTTTTACAGTTGTTCCTTCTACTGTATTGCCCAACTCATTACGTACAGTTATATGGATCTGTGTTTTAACAAGTTGTGCTGTGGACGATGTAACTGCCAATAACATAAACACTGGAAAAAGTAAACTTGATAAGTTTTTCATAGCCTGTTTGATTTTAAAATGAAAGTACAAAACATAAAGTTTGATTCGAATAGATTTTATTTCTTTTATTTCAATTCCGCTTCTGTTGGTTTTCTGAAGTTAACATTTTGCCGTTCCAGCAACACATATTGATGCGTTAGCCGGTTAACAAAACTATTCCAGTCCCGCGCTTCTTTCGGTGACCACACAACCTCTGCCAAGGCCAGGGCACGGGGGTAGGTCATGTATTCAACATGTTCCGGAGTTTTAATGTACTCTGTCCATACATTAGCCTGCGCTCCAAGGATAAAACGCTGTTCATCCTGATCGAGGGAAGCAGGAATGGGTTCATAGGAATAGACTTTTTTTAATGTCGT
>CAZCRJ010000285.1:0-4554 GCA_964501015.1 uncultured Roseivirgaceae bacterium
TATAATAAAGGCAAGAATAAAAGCCAGCAAAGGCGCTTCCAGCAAATTAATAATCAGGTACTGTTTGTTGCTGAGTTTGGCAAGCAGGTCACGCTTGGCAAAAATTAAACTTTGTCTTATTCTCCCCGGAATGGTAAGGGATTTTGGTGGCTCTTCTGAAACATCCTCTTGTACAAAAAGTTTGAACCGCTCGCGGTACCATTGGTTCCATTGAACCGGTGTTATTTTTCGTTTAACAGTAGGCTGTCCGTATTCGTCTACTACTTTGGCTTCAATAATCGTAAAGATTTGTTCCGGATTAACATTACCACACGCTTCGCACTGTCCCCGGTTGCTGTCTACCTGCAGAGTCGATTTTTTAAAATATGTTACGGCATCCACCGGAGGGCCATAGTACACTGGGTAACCACCTGTATCCAGAATAACCATTTTATCAAACATCTTATAGATGTCGGAGGAGGGTTGATGGATGACTACAAATACAAGTTTTCCTTTCAGCGATAATTCCTTGAGTAAATCGATAACATTTTCGGAGTCACGGGAAGATAAACCGGAAGTTGGTTCATCCAGAAACAGCACCGCGGGTTCGCGAATAAGTTCGAGCGCGATATTAAGCCGCTTCCGTTGTCCGCCACTAATAGTTTTACCCAGGGCATTACCAACTTTGAGGTCTTTTCGTTGATCCAGGCCAAGGTTTTCAAGCACATCAATTACACGGTTGTGTAATTGCTCTTCAGTAAAATGGGCAAAACACAATTTTGCGTTATAATACAGATTCTGGTAAACCGTCAATTCCTCAATCAGCAGATCATCCTGGGAAACATATCCGATAACACCATGAATTTTATTTTTTTCTTCAAAAATGTCGAATCCGTTTATGCGTGTTGTTCCCTTTGTCGGGCGCTCCAAACCGGCCAGTACCGTCAATAATGTTGTTTTGCCTGCTCCACTAGCGCCCATTATTCCAATTAACTTACCGGGTCCTTCAGAAATGGTAATATCCCGTAATCCAATGTCGCCATTGGAGAATCGGAACTCATCAATGGTCGCGTTAAAGGAAAGTTTTGATGTTTTAATTTCTTCATTGAAATCCGCTACAAGGTCGCTATAGTAAAGTGCATCTCCGGCCTGTGTTTTTACAGTAGCGCCATGCGAAAACAAATACACCTGGCCGGGTTTCATGGTAAATCCATTGAGCAGTGTTAATTCACTTCCCAGGTATTTAACAAAATACATGTCCACACTTTTAACCCTCATAAATGCTAATACACCTTCAAGGTGAGCGTGGATATGCTTATGTTTTTTGTGGACATCAATGGCCGTGTCTTTATTGGCCAGAAGAATTTCCGGAAAGGCCAGATCGCGTGGATTTTCTGTTCGGATAAAACCTTCCAATAACGTGTATTCTTTAGGGTCGATATTAAATACAGTAGATACCGTATGAATAATCTCCATGCGCAGCGGTGAGAAGTTTTTATCCACTGCCACCAATTCCAGTAACTTAATCAGCACCACTACCTTTTGCTTTTGAGTCAGGATTTTGTTGATCTTTTTGCAGATACCCAAAATGCGGATGGATTCCTTTACGGAGGGTGTGTTTTTGCTCTCGGCAATACCGGGCTGTCCATACCCGGATTGTTCATCATATTGTTCCAGGTACTGATGAATTGAATCCTGCTCCAATTCGGTGTTAAAAAAATTGATAACAAATTCGCGTTCGTTCACTGAAACACCTGTGTCCTGTTTCGTTACGATTGCAAATAATAGAGTTAATGCTTTGAGAATTTCTTCACTCATAAGGGTGAATCAGAATGTTTTAAAGTCAAATGGTATATTCACCAACTCTGCGTAATCTAGGCCCGATTCTTCCATATCACGGTCCTGTTCAGCATAACGCCACGTTACTTTGGAACCTACAATTGTCTCCAGTAGAGAAAGTATATCAAAGATATATTTACCGGTTTCGGTATTGTAGTACGCTAAGGTAAAGACAAATTCGGTTGTGGTATTGGGTTGAAGTGCATAATCCTTCAGCCATGCCAGAACAGGCGCATAAAAATCCCTGGGATCATCCATAAAAGAACGACCTGATAGTTCGAAACGACCATTTTCCTTATCCAACAGAATGGCAGGTGTGTGCTCTGATTCCTGTATCGCTAATGTCTTCATTGGTGGTGGTTAGTTGGGTCTGACCGAAGCACGGTTAGGGTTAGTTGAAAAAAACTATGGATTGGTGTGTTTTCGTGAAAAGTAAAGGTAAGCTTAGTTCCTGATTTACGCCTCATGTCCAACAGTCCACGTCCGCTCCCCTTGGTGGGCCTAAAGGTATGTGGTATTAACAGCTGCCGAAACCGCTGGGTAATTTCACTATCTGTTGCTGTATTAATGAAGTGGAGTTTTTTTTCCAGGGAAGGGATGTCGGAAGTACAGATGAAATTACCAGTAGTAATGGAATACGAATGATCACTTTCATATAGGATAAAAGATGCTGTATCTGCAGAGGCTGTATACGCTGACCATTTCCCATGCCGGGCTTGATTTTGCAACGCTTCTATTGAAATACGGATAATTTTTCGGGAATGATGGAGCGCAACATGGTGATCATTCAACGCATCTGAAACAGCCTTTATCATGCTGGTTATTCCCGTGGGTAACACAACGCCTGTATAAGAAAAGAGGGTACGATTCGTCATTCAGTAAAGCATTGATCAGGCTACAGATGGTGTGTTCATCTATTTATGTTGTGTTGTATCCAGGTTGTTTTTGGTAAAGCAAAAGGGAAGTAAGGAAGCAGCCGTTGGCGCTTTTATCCAGATGTTATTGTCGCCTTGCATCACCACTTCAATGGCCTTATTTTGATTGGCTTCAAATTCTACCAGTACTTGCCGGCATGGTCCGCAGGAGGTGGCCGGTGTCAATTCCTTGGCATTTTTGCGTTTGGCTACAACCACTATTTTCATAATGCGCTTATCGGGATGCTGCGCTGATGCCGCATACAGCGCCACACGTTCCGCGCACATGCCTGATGGGTATGCCGCGTTTTCATAATTGGCACCGGTTATAACAGTACCATCCTCAAGGATAATGGCTGCACCCACAGTAAATTTTGAATACGGTGCATGCGCATGATTGCTTGCATCCTTGGCTTTATGAGCAAGGTATTTCGACTCCTGATCAAGGTCATCGAAATTCGGGAATATCGTAAATTCATTCATAATCAGACAGATTAGGTGAGTAAGTTAAAAATTTTCAGATTGTAATTCTATCCCCCCGTAAATTCAATTACTTTGCCTGTCATGAATACGATACTTGTTTTAGGCGCGGGCCGCTCTTCTACTTCCCTGATTTCCTATCTATTGAATTGCGCTCCTGAATTTTCGTGGAGAATAATTGTTGGAGATAGTTCATTGCAGACAGCTACAAGTAAAGTGGGGAATTCACAACATGGTAGTGCTGTGCGGTTTGCCATGGATGAGGATGAAAGTGTTGCTATAGTAAATTCTGCAGATGTGGTCATCTCCTTATTACCGCCTCACCTGCATATTGTAGTGGCCCAACTTTGCCTAAAACTTAACAAACACCTGATCACCGCCAGCTATGTTTCACCGGAAATGCGGCAACTGCACGAGGAAGCAAAGTCGAAAAACCTGTTGTTTCTGAATGAATGCGGACTTGATCCCGGCATCGATCACATGAGCGCGGTAAAAATAATTGATCAGGTTAAAGAGCAAGGGGGTGAATTGATTTCCTTTACATCCTTTACGGGTGGATTAATCGCTCCGGAAACCGATCCGCAAAACCCTTGGCGGTATAAGTTTACCTGGAATCCTCGAAATGTGGTGATGGCAGGCCAGGGTACAGCACGATTTCTAAGCAATGGTAGTATACGGTTTATTCCGTACCAGCAATTGTTCAGGCGCATTACCACCGTTACAGTACCGGGGTACGGTTCGTTCGAAGGATATGCCAACAGGGACTCGGTCAACTATATCGAAACATATCACTTGCATGGAATTAAAACGATGCTGCGCGGTACCTTGCGAAACCCGGGATTTTGCGCGGCCTGGAATGTACTGGTGCAACTTGGCTGTTGTGATGATACCTATCCAATGGAGCATGTTGATGCGATGAGGCATGTTGAGTTTATTCAGGCATTTTTAAGCGGAGAGGGAAATGAGTCGGTAAAGGAAAAACTTGTACGACAGTTATCGCTCGACCCTGATGGGCATGAAATGAAATGCCTGGAATGGTCAGGATTATTCAGTGAAGAAAAAATTGGGTTGCAACGCGGAACACCCGCCCAGATACTGGAACACATTCTAAACAAGCGGTGGGCGTTATCACCTTCCGATAAGGACATGATTGTGATGATTCATTTGTTTGAAGCCAGAATAAATGGAAAAGAAAAAAAAGTTCAGTCTTCATTGGTTGTAAAAGGAGAAGATTCGGTGCACACCGCTATGGCGAAAACAGTGGGATTGCCGATGGGGATAGCTGCCAAATTATTGCTGCAGGATAAAATTACTGCACGAGGTGTGCAGATTCCAACGCTAA